>CBDVEF010000001.1:0-29558 GCA_965372935.1 uncultured bacterium
CCTCTTAAAATAGAGATAAAAAACAGACGAAAATATGAAATAATTTGCAATAAGTGGAATAATCGATTTTTAGGTGTCAGCAAAGCATATATTAGCAAAAACACATCTGTAATTATCGATAAGGATTCAATACCTCCTTATATCGATCAGATAATAATTGCAGATGATACAATATTTGTTAAAATCAAAGATAATAAATCGGGTGTCAATTTTTCAACGATTTCCGCAGAATATGAAGGAATAAAACTGGTTCCATTTCCACATAAATATAAAGTAAAATTGATATCTCAATACAAATTACCTTCCAAAGGGATTTTCTATTTAAAATGTAAAGATAGAGCAGGCAATAAACTGCTTTACAAATCTTCAATTTATCGTTAAAATAGTTTCTAAAAGTAAAGCATCGGAGGTAATATGAAAGAAATAGTGTATAATCCTGCTGAGATTGAGGAAAAATGGAGACGATGGTGGGATAAAAACAGGATTTATAAATTCGATATGGATAATAATAGACCAAAATTTTACAATTTATCGATGTTCAGTTATCCTTCGGGAGATAAATTACACATAGGACACTGGTATAACTATGGACCTGCAGATACATTCGCTCGTTATAAACGATTAAAAGGGTTTAATGTTTTTGAACCGATGGGTTTTGATGCCTTTGGTCTCCCTGCGGAAAATTATGCTATAGAACACAGCATACATCCTGCAAAAAGCACAAAAGCTAATATTACTTTTATGGAAAAACAGCTAAGGGAGATAGGGGCAATGTATGATTGGGAATATGAAATAGATACAAGCGATCCACTCTATTATAAATGGACACAATGGATCTTTTTAAAAATGTATGAACTTGGCCTTGCTTACCAAAAGGAAGCTCCGGTTAATTGGTGTCCTGATTGTCAAACAGTTCTTGCTAATGAACAGGTGACTGCCCAGGGAGAGTGCGACCGTTGTGGAGCTAAAGTAATAAAGAGAAATCTTAAACAATGGTTTTTTAAAATCACAAAATATGCCGACAGGCTCCTTGAGGGACTTAATCGGGTTAATTGGCCTGAAAAGACAAAAATAATGCAAAGGAACTGGATTGGGAGAAGTGAAGGAGCCCTTGTAAAATTCCCTGTGGAAGGAAAAGATTTTAATCTTGAGGTTTTCACCACCAGACCTGATACACTATTTGGCGTTTCATATTGTGTTGTTGCCCCTGAACATAAAATTATAGATAAATTAACGACTAAGGAGCAAAAAGATGCCGTAAATAGTTACGTTGAAAAAACACTTATGGAGAATGAGATTGAAAGACAATCGACGGAACATGAAAAAACAGGTGTATTTACAGGTAGTTATGCAATAAACCCTGTCAATGACAAAAAAATTCCTATATGGATAGCTGATTATGTAATTGCTCATTATGGGACAGGGATGGTAATGGCAGTCCCCGCTCATGATTCAAGGGATTTTATATTTGCAAAGAAGTTTGATTTACCAATAATCGTTGTAATTCAACCGAATAATGAAAAATTAGACCCTCTTTTAATGGAAAATGCTTATATAGAACCGGGCATAATGGTAAATTCGGGTAAATTTAACGATATGAAATCTGAAGAATTTAAGAAAATTATAGTTGATTATCTCGAAAAGAATGAATATGGAAAGCGATATGTTAATTATCGTTTAAGAGATTGGCTTATTTCAAGACAACGGTATTGGGGAGCTCCAATTCCTGTTATACACTGCCCTGAGTGTGGGGTTGTCCCTGTAAGTGTAGGAGATATACCTGTAAAACTCCCCGATGTTGCCGATTTTAAACCAAAAGGTAAATCGCCCCTTGCATCTGTTCCTGAATTTATGAATGTCAAATGCCCAAAATGCGGATCAAATGCAATGAGAGATCCCGACACGATGGATACATTTGTATGTTCTTCATGGTATTATTTAAGGCATCCTGATCCTAAAATCGAAACATATCCCTTTAATAAAAAGGCAGTAAATAAATTGCTTCCTGTAGATCAATATATCGGTGGAGCCGAACATGCTATAATGCATCTGTTGTATGCAAGGTTTGTTACAAAGGCACTTTTTGATGCAGGAGAAATAAACTTCGATGAACCTTTTACAAATCTTTTCCATCAGGGGACAATTACAAGAAATGGTGCAAAAATGTCAAAATCCAGGGGTAATGCCGTTAATCCTGATGAATTTGTCAGCAAATATGGCTCAGACACATTTAGGATGTATCTTATGTTTAGCGGAAGTTACGAAGAGGGTGGTGAGTGGGATGACAGTGGTATTAATGGTATCTTTAGATTTTTATCAAGGGTTTACAATTTTTATCATGAACATTACCCAAAAACCGGGACAACATATATTATAGATAAAAAACTTGAAAAAAGATTACATTATACAATTAAAAGAGTAGGTAATGATATAGAAAGATTTAGCTTTAATACTGCAATAGCAAGAATGATGGAATTTATAAATGATGCAAAGGATTTTGTGAAGAAAAATATCATCACAAAAGGAACGGTTGATGAAGTTATGTTTAACAGTAAATCTGGTGAAAACAATCCTGCTTCTCTAAAAGAATCTCTGGACAAATTCCTAATATTAATCGCTCCGTTTGCCCCCCATTTAGCAGAAGAATTATGGCATCTTACCGGTAGAAATGATTCTATATTTAATGAATTGTGGCCAGATTATAATGAGGATATACTCAAAGAAGATGTTGTTACTATTGCAATCCAGATAAATGGGAAACTCAGAAGCACGGTTGAAATAGAAACAAATATTACAGAAGAAGATGTAAAAGATATCGTATTAAACAATGAAAAGATAAAATTATATATTGATAATAAAAAAATAAAAAAGTTTATATACATTAAAGGGAAAATAGTAAATATCGTGATTTAAAGGCAAGGTATTGAAACTGCGAATGTATTTAATCCGAATTTGTTACTTGTAATAATAAGTTTCCCATTATGAGCTCGGGCAATCGAATCAACGATTGCAAGTCCGAGACCAACTCCCTTTAGACAATTTGACTTATTTAATTGAACAAACGGCTTTTTAATTTCCTCAATCTCATTTTGGGAAAGATAAGCACCGCTGTTTCTAACTCCGAAAATCATCAAGTTATCTTTTTCATTGCTGAAAATTATAATTACACCTTCTTCAGGTGTATACTTAAATGCATTGTCAAGAAAATTATCAAGAACAATTCTTATCTTTTGTTTGTCAGCATATATCATATTATTATGAGAATTTATATCAATCCTAAAATCATAACCTCTTTCAATAGCAAGGATATTTCTATTTTCATATGCATCCAGCAATAATTGTTTCAAATTAAATCTTTCCATAACATAATAATCTTTGGCATTGTTTATTTTAACCATAGTCAATATATTTTGTATCATTTTTTCAAGACGCTTAATATTACTTTCAATAATTTTTAGTGATTTTTTTTGTTTTTCGTTTAATCCCCCGAGCTTTTCAAAAAGAAGATAAGATGTATATCCTTCAATCGAGGAAATAGGAGTCATTAAATCATGTGAGAAGTGATCCAATATTTTTTGCTGTTCTTCTCTTTCAGTTTCAAGTCTTTTGTTTATACGTTCAAGCGTTAAATTTAGATTTTTGAGATTCTTAACATTGCTAAGATCTGTAATACTTATCACTTTACCTATTTCAGATCTATTTTTAAAAATAGATTTCATATCAATTCTTACTGTGGTTTTTGGATTATCTAACAAAACTTCTTTTATAAATTCAACATTTGTTCCAATAAGAGCACCTGTAATCTCTTTGATTTCAGAAGGATTTTTAATAATTCTATTTATAATCGTAATTATGTCCGAAGAACGATAAAGGTGCTCATCCTGAATACCCAAAATGCTTTTAAATGATTTATTACATGTAATAACCTCGTTATTAGCAGACAGTATAAGTATTCCTACATTCATATGATTGACAATATATTTAAGATCCATTATATTTTTTTCTGCCTCCTTTTTATTTGTTATTACATATAAGAATATAGATCCGGTTATTATAAAAGCTACTGATGTTAAATCTATTGTCAGTCTTGTAATACCTGTGATTCTAATAAAATTGAGTACAATCGGAATCACGACTGCAAAAACAAGAAACAAATTATTCCCATTTTTATTATACAGGAATCTTTTAATAATCAGAACTGCACCGAATAAGAGCAATATGTAAGCAACCACCATATTAAACCAGAAAAGGGGACCATACGCCTCTGCGGTTTTAAAATATATTGTTGAATATCTGCAAAAAAGGTGGTGAAAAGGGTTTGTTAAAATACCTAAATATACTATTACTGAAAGCATTATCGTAACCGGGATAATTTTATTGTGATATTTATTTAATTCCCTTGTATACATAAGACAAGATATTGCCACTGCCAATGCCTGTAAGTTAAAGAATATAAATTCAATCGACTTAATAATATAATGATTCTGAATAGGAACAAGATAATACATAAGACCGAGAAAGGAGGTAAATGAAGCTGTAAGAAAGAGCAAAGAGAGGGGAATAAAGGCCTTTTGTATTCTAATGTGTATTAATGAATATACAAATAAAGCAAAACTAATATATCCTGATATAATAAGAATCAAATAATAGAAATTAAGAATCATATTCTATTGTATATTATTTATACAGTTTTTTTCAAGGTGTAAATCAAATGTTTTGCAACAATGTATATTATAATGGAGATAATTGGAGCTACAATTAAACTGCCAACAAACATTACAATGTAGATTTTCCCAATTTCTGAATAGATAGTTCTGTTATAAAGTACCCACTTCCATGTTTTGTTAAGTATAAAATTACCCACAGCATAATCCAATGCAAAGATAAATGGAGCAAATATAGGTATTGATAGCTGAGAACCAAGCAAAATAGAAACCTTGTTTATCTTGGTTCTGGAAAGCATGGCACTTACTCCAAGAGCTGTGAATGTTTGAAAGCCATAGATCGGGATCACTGCAATAAGTGAACCAATAGCTATTCCTAATGCAATGGAGTGCGGTGATCTATGTTCTTTGAAAAGTCGTACAATAGTAGATTTAAAATAATTATACAGCTGTTTAGGATTAAATATAAATCTCATTAAAATAGATCTTTTAAGAATGATTCACCTGTCTTTAATGTTAAACTATGATAGTCTGCAATGGTTGCTCCAATGTCAGCAAATGTATTTCTTATACCAAGATTTACATTTCTCCTACCTGCCAGGCAGTATGTCAGAAGAGGAACGAACTCCCTTGAATGATCTGTACTCGGGGTTGTTGGGTCATTACCATGATCTGCTGTAATGAAAAGGATATCGTCTTTCTTTAGAATTTCCAAAATCCTTTTCACATATTTGTCAGCCAATTCAAGATTTTTTCTGTATCCTTCAATGTTATTCCTGTGTCCGTACTTTGTATCAAAATCTACAAGATTAATAAATGCAAGCCCTTCCCAATCATTCCGTTCTATGATTTCAATAGTTCTTTTTAAACTGTCCTCGTCCCCTATTGTATGATAATCCTCTGTTAATCCATTTCCTGAAAACAAATTGCCAATCTTTCCTATTCCAATAACATCATAATTATTCTCTTTTAATATATCAAGAAGCGTCTTTTCAGGTGGTGCAACAGAAAAATCCTTTCTCTCATATGTTCTTGAGAAATTTCCCGGTGTGCCAATAAAAGGTCTTGCAATAACGCGAGCAATATTATAACCATCATCTAAAATTTTCCTAACTGTCAAACAATATTCATACAATTTTTCAAGAGGTACCACATTTTTGTGACAGGCAATTTGAAAAACGGAATCATCGGAAGTGTATATTATTGGGAAGCCTGTTTTCATATGTTTTAATCCCAATTGTTCTATTATAACTGTTCCTGAAGAAGCTCTGTTTCCCAATATTTCTTTTACACCCGTTTCACTTTTAAATTTTTTTATAATCTCATTTGGGAAACCGTCAGGATATGTATTAAACCCCTTTTCAAGTATTATACCAGCTATTTCCCAGTGTCCGGTGACACTATCCTTGCCATTAGATTTTTCTCTCATTTTACCAAAGCCACCTAAGGTTGTTAAATTACTTTTTACACCTTTGATCCTAATAATTTTACCAAGTCCTAATAATTCGATAACGGGAATATTGAGCCCATGACTATATTCAATTGTATGTTTTAGTGTATTACTTCCTTTATCCCCAAATTTATAACTATCTTCTTGTTCCCCTATACCAGCTCCATCGTATATAAGTATAAAACTTCTCTTTTTCATAAATCATCTCCAAATTTATCAAAATATATCGAATATATCGGGACATTTAATACCTTTGCAAGAATAGCACATTTAACTATGAAAAGAAAAATAACATTATTTTTCTTGTGATATAATTCGAAATTCGCCTGTCCTTTTGAAATAACGAGATCATAACTATCAACGATTTCTATATCTTCCAAACCAATTGGTATTATATTGTCATTATTAAAACCTAATTTCATTGCATCTTCAGCTGTAATATCATTAATAATAGGAAATTTGCGAACACCGAGATAAACGGATTTGCCCATTTTTTTAAAAATATTAATAAGTATTTTGTCAAAGACTATTTCTCCTGCATTATCAGCTATGAAAAGAATATTATTTGCTTTGTTTAATTCTTTTTTAAATAAATCTAAATACTTTTTTTCAAAAGTAATATTATTACACATTTCAAGAACTTTCGATATATCAATGGTTGGAAATATCCCAAGGTCAATCCTATTGCCACATATTGAATATTTAATCGCTTCTATTAATCTATCTTCAGCATTGTATACCTTTTCCTCAATTTCACTGTAAATATTTAAAATTTTATTATTGTGATCGTTTTTATCCTCCAGATATGGATCATTATTACCAACGCTCTCTTTGATTATGTTATTTATAATAATGGCAAGTTCAAATGGAGAGATGTTTATATCAATATCATTGACGGCATATATCATCTTTCTTATTATTTCCCACTGTTTTTCACTATTGTCCGTAACTTTTCTTATAGTTCTAATTCCTTGATTTAAAATACAGGGGATACATTCCATATAAATTCTCATATTGACATTATATGCAGAAATCGGGAAATGTCAAAAGCCTATGAGCACAATTGTCGAAGACATTTTTATGATTTAATTTTTCTATTGCTTGATTCCGAATTATATTGTATAATAGCGTAATAAAGAATATTAGGATTATGATAGAGAAGAAGAAAAAAGAGAACAAATATATTAAAAACTCTGTGTGTTTTATTGGTAATTACCTTCCAAGGAAATGTGGAATTGCAACATTTACAACAGATATTTCTAAATCCATTGCAAAACAAGGTCACGTCAATGCAAATATAGTTGCTATGAATGATATATTAGATGGTTATGTATATCCCGATACAGTAAAATTTGAAATATATCAAACAGATCAAATGAAATATATAGAAGCTGCTGATTTTATAAACATTGCAAATCCGGATATAATAAATCTTCAACATGAATTTGGCATATTCGGAGGTCTGGCAGGAAATTATATTTCAATTCTTTTAAGCAGACTTAATATGCCTGTGATTACAACATTACATACTGTTTTAAAAAATCCCAATAAGGAGCATATCAAATCCTATAACGATTTGTTTAAATATTCTCAGAAATTAGTTGTAATGAGCAAAAAGGCTCAGGGATTTTGTAAAGATATTTATGGATTGGATAATGATAAAGTAGTTTATATTCCTCATGGCATACCTGATATTCCATTTGTTGACACATCGTTTTATAAAGAGGAATTCCATCTTGAAGGTAAGAAAATTATCCTAACATTCGGTCTTATAGGTCCCGGAAAAGGGATCGAATATGCAATAAAAGCATTACCAGGTGTAGTTAAAAAACATCCTGATGTTGTTTATATTATTTTAGGGGCTACACATCCGAATATAAAAAAAATATCGGGAGAAGAATATAGATTCAGCCTTAAAAAACTTGCCGAATCATTGAATGTAGATGATAATGTACTGTTTCTCAATCGCTTTGTTGATAGCGAGGAATTGACAAAATTCCTTATGGCTTCCGATATATATATAACACCATATTTAAATGAAGAGCAAATCGTAAGCGGGACTCTCGCATATGCTCTTGGTGCAGGAAAAGCAATTATATCAACTCCCTATTGGTACGCACAGGAACTTCTTGATGAAGGTAGAGGGAAAATTGTCAACTTCAAAGATTCTATTGGGATTGAAAAGGCAATAATTGAATATTTGAATAATGAAACTGAAATGAATATATATAGGAAAAAAGCATATCAATATGGAAGAGGCATGATATGGAAAAATGTAGCACAACAGTATCTTGATATTTTCAACTCGATATTATCTCAAAGAGCTTTTATATGTCCCAAAAAAGGGAAATATCATATTATGAAAGCCAACTATCCCGAGCCCAATTTAAACCATTTAATGCGAATAACAGATGATACAGGGATATTACAGCATTGTTTAGGAAGTATTCCCAATAGACATCATGGGTATTGCCTTGATGATAATGCAAGGGCGATTATTACCGCTACTAAATATTATAGACTTATAGGTGATAAAAAAGCATTGGATTTATTGGATATATATCTTTCATTTGTCTTGCATATGCAAAAACCTGATGGTAGATTTCATAATTTCCTTAGTTATGACAGAAATTTTCTTGATAATACAGGTTCGGATGATTCATTTGGAAGAGCATTGTGGGGATTGGGGTATGCTATGAAATATGCACCAGAATGGATTACTCCTATTGCAAAAAATTATTTTGACAAAGCTTTAAACCATATTGAAAATTTGAATTTAAAAGGAAATGCTTTCACGATTTTAGGATTATATTATTATAATCAACGTTTTCCAGGTGCAACATCTATAAAGAAACATATTAAATTATTGGCAGATAAAATAATAAATTTATATGAAAAGCAATCAAAACCAGATTGGCAATGGTACGAACCTATATTGGGTTATTCAAATGGAATTATACCAAAATCACTTATGCTTGCATATGAGGTAACCACAAATGTGAAATACTTAAATGTTGCTCTTGAGTCTATGGATTTTTTATTAGAGCAAACACTTAAAAATGATCATTTATCCATAATCGGAACAGAGGGTTGGTATAGAAGAGGCGAGAAAAGAGCAACATTTGATCAGCAACCGGTTGATGCATTTTGTACAGTGGAGATGTTAAAAACAGCGTATAAAATATATGGAAGGGAAGAATATCTTAAAAAGATAAAAGTAGCATTTAACTGGTTTTTAGGATTAAATGATAAAGGCGTATCATTATATGATTTTAAAACGGGTGGATGTGCTGATGGTCTTACACCAAATGGAAAGAGTCTGAATCAAGGAGCAGAAAGTACATTGTCATATTATCTTTCTCTTTTGAGCATAATTGAGGTTACAGCTGATGAAATGGACCATCTTGACTAAACAGGAGGAAAAATGGTTGATTTTGATATTGAAAAACATGAAGTAGTTAGAAGATATAGGAATAATCCTATTATTACAACAGATATGATTCCTGAACGATGCAATACTGTGTTCAACGCAGGTGCAATAAAACATAATAATGAATATATACTTCTCATCAGAGTCGAGATGCTTGAAAACTACTCCCAACTGTATGTTGCGAGAAGTAAAAATGGCTATGATTTCAAAGTGGATTCTAAGCCGCTTTTATTCCCTTCAAGGACAGGACGATTTGCTCAATACGAAAATTTAGGCATAGAGGACCCCAGAATCACAAAAATCGGTAATTATTTTTACATTACATATACAGCATATTCGCAATATGACCCGTTGGTTTCTCTTGCAAGAACAAAAGATTTTATAACTGCCGAAAAGATGGGGCCAATTTCCTTACCTTCTAACAAGGATTGCGTGCTTTTCCCAGAAAAGATAAACGGTAGATATGCTCGTCTTGACAGACCGATGTCAGGGTATAAAGGTAATATTTGGATTAGTTTTTCGGATGATCTTGAATACTGGGGTAATTATAAGGTTATTATGTCCCCTCGTTGGGGAAAGTGGGATCCTGACAGAATAGGAGCGGGGGCAGTACCGATTAAAACAGGGTCTGGCTGGTTAGAGATATATCATGGTGTAAAGAGTACATCAAAAGGTGGTATCTATAAACTTGGAGTTGTTTTATTGGATCTTGAAAAGCCTGAAAAAGTAATAGGAAGGAGTAATATTCCAATTCTTACTCCGAAAATGAGTTATGAGAGAATAGGCGATATAGGCAATGTTGTTTTTACATGTGGGGTTATTAAAGAAGATGACGATACAATCAAGATATATTATGGTGCAGCAGATAGTTTTATATGTATAGCTGAAACAGAGGTTAAAACATTGATTGAGCTATGTTTTACAAAAAACGGCAGAGATAAGGAACACTAAAGTGAAAACTACAGCGGAAGAATTGAATAGTGTATTAACAAAACATTTTCAAAAAATAAAAATTATATTTAATGGTTTCTTTATCGAACCGTTTATACTCTATTCTGTTATGTTATTAATTGCCTATTTCAATTCAGGTGGCATTAATGATTTTCAGGGAATTATCTATTTGGAATCAACAGTCGCCAGATATATATCTCTTGGTTTTATTATTTTTTCAGTAATAGAATATTACACAATAGTATTCATTATGAAAAAATTTTCTTCTATGATTGGAACATTCTCTGATATAGAGGAATATACATCTATTTATCTCAGGAAGATACTATTACTTAGCTCACTATCTACTACTCCGTCAATCTTAGGTTGTATCTTTTATATAGTGACCGGCAATCTTATTATATCTACGCTATTTTATTTGGTTTCCCTGGTTTCATTATTTAGAGTGTATCCAAGATATAATGTATTTCGAGATTTATATATCGATTTAAGTGAGGAGGATATATGAAAAATTCTTTTAGAATTATACTAGTCTGTTTTATATTTCTTTTATTTATTCACATATCAGGAGAGATAAGGATAGGTGATATAAGATCGGATATATATATCTCCGATCCTTTACAGAATCTTTTTTATACTGACCCCGGGTTTTTAAATCCTGCTTTTTCTCATGGAATGGTCGGCTCTTTTTTAAATCCTGCAGGATTATCAAAAGATTTAAAGAAGATAAATGCAGGTTTGGCATTCAGCTTTACTCAAAAATCCTCATTTTCAGGTGATTTTACATTGTTTAGTGGAAAAGACTCAACATTTAATGATACAATCAAGACTTCATTGAACATTTCATATGAGGATAAAGGCGGGCTTGATTTCATAGGTGCTGCCACAAGATTAGGACCAATCTCTTTAACCGTAGGTATGTATAGATCAGAAGGTTATGGGTTAACATTAATATCGGATTCGTCTGAAAACAGTTTTACCGTTGAAAGAGAGATTCATAAGAAACTAACACATAATGATATTAATGAAATACCAGAAGGGGATACTATTCCCGTGATATATAACCTGTATTCGGAATTTATTTTATCATCATTCGCTGATTTTAATGCTGAATTTTATTCAAAACCTACTGTATATATAGGTGGATCATTTGGTAATAGTTTAGTGAGTGGTGGTGTTGGTGTCAAATTCAGAGCAATTAATAACAGACTTATATCCAACGCATATTTAAGGGCCGGGCTTGATACATTTTCTCTCGGTATTTCACCTGATTCTGCAACTGATTGGACAGTAAATCTAAATGCGACACAAGAGCAATCTATTGCTGAATTGATTGCTATTGACGGAAATAATTCAACAGGTAATTTTACTACAGAGTTTTACGGTGGTATTCTTGTAGATATAAAAATGATGAAGTTTGGTTTATCTCTTGATTATACTCCTCGGAAACCAGATTTATCATCTTTTAATTTTGCATTTTCAAAATTCGATAGTATTAATATAGATATAAACATTAATGCGGATAGTGCTTCAATTGTTGTAGATACATCAGGACACATTATAAGTGGAACAATACCTGTATCATTTTTTAATATAACAAGTTATGATACAAGTTATTCGGGACCCTTTGGAATTCCGGGAACATTTGATGGAAAAATAGGGATGGGTTTTAGTTTTCCGTTTATTATGACAGGATTTTCAGGTGGATTTACATACCTCTCGGGTAATGGTTTGATGATAGGGAAAGCTCACACTACAGGTTCGTTTATTATTAATATACCATATGTTCCCGTAAGATTTAATACTGAAGGTGTTTGGCCATATCTATATGTAAACGGCAAGAATATTCCACTAACCCCTTATGTTAATTTTGGCGGAGGATTATCTGTCCTTTTAGGACCTGTTTCTTTAGATGCTACTGCTAAGCTTTCCGCATCGAGTTTAATGTTGAACACATTGAATGAAGGGACAAATAGTATGGATATAAAGAAGAATATATCTTTTGGATTCGGATTCAGGATTAATATATAGGAATATACTTGACATATTTTACAGTATATTTATAATGCACGGTGTGTAGGAGAAGTTTAAATGCGTAAATTATATATTCAGCTACTACTATTGATATTCATAAGTTGTTTTCTATACGCTGGGAATCCGATAAGACCCGGTGATGGATTTAAGATTGAAGTGTTTAATCATAAAGAATTAAGTGGTAATTTCATTGTTCATGATGACGGGTATTTATATATGCCTCTTATTGATACTATTTATGTTAAAGGACTTAATTTTAATATTGCAAAGGAAATTATTCTTAAAAAATATAGTGAGTATTTAAAATCTCCCAATATAATTGTTATGCCAATATTTAAAATATCTATTCTCGGGGAGGTGAAAACCCCGGGTATTTATAATATATCAGGAATTGAAAATGTTAGTGAAATTGTTGCAATGGCAGGTGGTCTTACGGATAGGGCAAATCCATCGGGGGCAAGACTCCTGAGGATGGGAAAGGTGATTGCAAAATTCAATATTTATAAAGCTACCACAGATCAGTTATCAAGAAAAAATGTTTCAATTTCACCACAGGATGTAATAATTATCTCTCGCAGGTTTATGCCAACACTACAAGAATGGTCGGTTATTGTATCTTCCGCATTGAGTTTAGCAACATTGCTTACTTTAATAATTAGTTTAAACAGGTAGATTTTATGACAAGAGAATACAATGAGGAAATTACATTAAAGGAATATCTTTATGTTATTCTTAATAGAAAAAGAGTAATATTAATCGGGATTTTTCTTACAGTTTTTATAGTAGCATTATATACATTTACAAGAAAACCGATTTATGAATCTTATTCAACAGTCAGGATAGATCAGGAAAGAGGAAATGCATCGCTTTTCGGAAATTTTAATAAGATAATTAATCAGGAAGCAATGCAAACTGAAATTGAAATGATAAAATCAAGAACATTATCTGAGGGTGTCGTTAGAAATCTTAATTTAAATTTGAATATAATTAGAAAAAGTCCTGATTTAAATATAAAGCTTGATAATATTGTGTTAAGTGATAATTTTTATAAAGGAACTATTAAATTTGTTTTCACATCAAACAATGTTTATAATGCATTTATAAATGACAAGAAGATATTTTCAGGTAAATTGGGAGAGGTATTTGATTATGAGAATATTCATCTTATCCCCAATGGAAACAATGCGGCTAAAGGGAAATTATTCATAATAAAAATCGACAATATTAAACAAAAAGCACTTGCTCTAAGCAACAGTATTAAAGTGACCCCTGTGAAGGATGCACAGATGGTTAAAATTACATCATCTTCCACTAATCCTGTAATGTCTGCAAAAATAGCCAATTATATAGCTCAAGAATATATCATTCAAAGTATAGAATATGAGAGAAGTGATGCAAGAAATGTGAGGCTCTTTATAGATAAACGATTAATGATTACACTGAAGAGTTTAAAAGAAGCTGAGGACGCACTAAGACTCTATAAAGAAAAAGAGAATTTTGTAATACTTGATGAGAACGCAAAGGATTATATTAATAAACTTAGCAGTTTTGAAACACAAAAAGCTCAGATAGAAATGGATATTAAAGCTCAAGAAATGACAATAGAAAATATTCACAAACAGATGTCCGATACATTGAGTCCCTATAACAGATACAAAGAATTAGCATCTATACCCTCATTGAGTGGCAATACAACAATTCGAGAATTACAAAATAGAATGATGGGGCTGGAACTTAAAAAATCAGAATTATTACAGGAATTTACGGAGAAACATCCCGAGGTTATTGCCATAAATGGACAGATAGAAGATATTACGAAAAGTATGAATAGTATTGTAAAGAATGTTCTTACGATTGGACCTGCAAGTAATGATCCCATATATCAAAATATGATGTCTACCACAATAAGTTCAATAACTATTATTAAAGCTGATAGTGGGAAGATACGAGCACTTAACAGTGTCATAAAAAAATATAGCAATAAACTTAAAAAGCTCCCTCGTAAAGAGGTTACATTAGCTCAGTTAGTAAGAAAGAAAAATGTGAATGAACAGATATATACAATGCTTTTAACAAAACTTGAGGAAGCAAAGATTAATGAAGCAAGAGCAATCGCACCTGTTAGAATAGTAGATTCAGCAATTGTTCCTACAAGTCCAGTCAAACCTCGGAAAAGGTTAAATATGATAATGGGATTGTTTTTAGGAATATTAGTAGGTATAGGAGGGGCTTTCTTATTAGAATATATGGACAATACAATTAAATCTCCGGAGATAATAGAGGATCATTTTGGAATGCCTTTTATTGGTATAATCCCAAACATTAATGGCTCTATGAAACAGCAGGTTAATAATCATTTTTCAATAAGAAATAAACTAATTACACAATATGAACCACAATCTCCTATAGCTGAGGCTTATCGGGTAATAAGAACTAATCTGCAATTTGCATCACTGGATAATCCGTTAAAATCAATACTTTTAACGGGTGTTCAACCCGGAGATGGAAAAACAACAACTGTATGTAATCTTGCAATTACATATGCCAATATGGGGTTGAAGACAGTTGTTGTGGATACAGATTTAAGAAAATCTCAAGTTCACAAAATGTTCGATATAAAAGATAACGGGGGTATTTTCAATTACCTAATAGAAGATACGAAACTTGAATCCATAACATATAAAACTGAGATAGCAAATCTTTCGGCAATACCCGCTGGAAAAATAAAGGGCAATTTCGGGGAAATACTTAATTCGAATAAAATGAAAAGTTTAATTAAATCTTTAAACAACAAATATGATATTATATTATATGATTCACCACCTATACTTTCAGTTGCAGATCCACTTATTCTTGGTTCTTTAATGGATGGTATTATATTGGTTGTCAGATATGGTTTTACGGATAAGGATGGATTGATGCATGTTAAAAAGACATTATCACAGCATTCAACAAAACTTATAGGTGTGATCCTAAATGATACGCATAAAGAACATTATAGTTACGGTTATAAATACTATTACTATGATTATTACGGGGAATCAAAGAAAAAAGGAAGAAATATATTTCTTAAATTTTTAGGGAGGTTATAGTTAGATGTATAGAATACTAATTCACATAGGAAACTTTAAAATTTATTCTTTTGGTGTAATGCAGGCAATTGCATATATAATTGCAATTTACATAGCATTGTATTATGCTAAAAAAAGAGGATTTGATAGGGACAAAATAATTGATCTTGCAATGTGGATTGTATTGGGAGCTATAATAGGGGCAAGACTCTGGTTTATTTTAGAGATGTGGGAGTTATATGTTAATGATATTGGAAGTATTTTCAAGATATGGGAGGGTGGTCTTGTTTTTTATGGAGGTTTTATCGGTGGAATAGTTGCTTTAATTATTTATACAATGAGAAACAGATGGAGTGTAATCACAATACTTGATATCCTTGCTCCTTCCTTACCCATTGGGATAGCAATTGGTAGAATAGGATGTTTTTTAAATGGCTGTTGCTATGGAAAAATATGTTATAATGGTGGGATTTCTTTCCCTGCAAAAAACTTTCCACCACCATATGCAGATCAATTACGCAAAGGATTGATTAATATAGGTGCCAAAGAGTCATTACCTGTTATACCAACTCAATTATATAGTTCCCTTGATAATTTGATTATATTTCTTGTTCTTGTATTTCTTGCTTCGCGCATTAAATTTAAAGGGTTTCTAATCGCCACCTTATTCGTTCTCTATGGATTACACAGGTTTATTATAGATTATTTTAGAACATATAGCGGAACTGCCTTTGTTCTGAAATTTATTACATTAAGTCAGTTTCTTAGTTTGATTATTATTATAACTGGTATTGTTGGCATTGCAATATCTTTGAAAAAGAGAGTCCCTAATGAATAATAAAATACTTGAAGAATTCAACAATAACTTTAAGATATTGGCAAATTCCTATAGAGATAGAAACCTCACAAGAGAAACAATAGTATCATATATTGATCATACATTGCTAAAACAGGATGCAACAAAGGATAATATCTTGAAATTAACCAATGAAGCAAAAAAATACAAATTTTTAGCTGTATGTGTCAACCCATATTATGTTCCCCTTGCTAAAAAGGAATTATCGGGAAGTTCTGTTCTTATTGCTTCCGTAATTGGATTCCCCTTAGGTGCCACAAGTAATATTGTTAAGATTAAAGAAACTGCAAAAGCCATAGAGGATGGTGCCGATGAAATTGATATGGTAATGAACAATGGTGCTTTTAAGGATCATAATTATAATTATGTTGAAAAGGAAATTAAAAGTATTGTATTAGAGGGGGCTAAAGTAAAAGTTATTATAGAGACATGTCTATTAACAGATGAAGAAAAAATTATTGCAACAAAAATAGTAATAAATAGTGGAGCTGTTTATGTAAAGACATCTACTGGGTTTAATACAGCTGGAGCAACGGTAAGAGATGTATCTTTATTGAAATTTATTGCAGGGAAAGACTTAGAAGTTAAAGCATCAGGTGGAATCAGGGATTATGAAACGGCAAAGAGAATGATTTTTGCAGGAGCAACACGAATAGGCGTCTCTAAAGGAATAAGAATAATAGGAAAAGAATGAAGAAAAAATTGTTAATAACCTGCATTTTAATATTAATTATATTACATATCGTTTCAGGTGAAAAATTAGATATTCCTTTTAATATTAATTACTATGGGATCTCCCCCGGGGCTGAAGCATTAGGAATGGGATATGCATTTAGTTCGGGTGTCAGTTCCCCTGCAATGGTTTTCTGGAATCCTGCAAATATATCATTGTTAAAAAAAGCTGCCATTTATATTGATTTTGCAAAATATGACAGCGTAGATATTACAGATTTGATAAATTATGAAAATGGTCTCAAAGGCGCTAGCGTTGATTTTTTCTCTATTATTTATAAAGATGGTGGTATATCCTGGCATCCAATTAGTAAGTCATTGATAGAAGACAGTATTATAATAGGTGGTGATACAACAACTTACCTTAAAGCATCTTCTCATATTGATGAATTCATTTTCACTTTTACTTCGATGTTAGGTAATAATAATTATAGCGGACCTATCTTCTATGGTTTTAATCTTAAATATTATAATGGTATATTAGCTTATGGAGAAAGCATTTTCATCAATAGTATTTTTGCAACAAATAATATAGAGATAGATTATGGTCATGGTTTTGGAACTGATTTTTCAATTCTTTATGATGCTAAAAAGATAAAAACAAGTCTTACTATCAACAATGTATTTTCAAGAGTATTATGGGGAAAGCATAAAACAGGTAAAATCCCTACCCGATTTAATCTTTCTCTTGCAATAATACCAATTAGTAATTTTGACATAGGTGTTGAGGTTACAAAATTCACAATATCTTCCCCTTTCATTTTTGCTGCTGGTATAAGAGGGAATTTTAGTGGTTCCAAATGGTATAATAATTTCATATATTCAATGGGTGCTTATGCAGATGCTTTAAATTTCAGTCCTGATAATACAATCTATTCTGCAGGACTTGGATATAATGTAAAGAATTTAAGAATCAACACATCTGTTTCGGGTTATATATCACAATTTACTAATTCATTTAATCCGGAATATCGTATATCTATATCTACAATTTATGATAATAAACTTTGAAATAGGAGAGATAATGAAAAAAATAGTTTTTACATTGATAGCAATTTTTTTAATTGGTTGCTCGTTTAAAAACCCCATATCTATTACAGACAAAGGGATTTTTACAAAGCAGAGTATTAGTGCTCATTTATTTATACCCGATAGTGCTACTGCTGTTGAATTCACTTCTGTTATTTTAGATTGGAATTTAACTAATCCCCCCTCTTTTGATTCAATGCGAATAAAACGCAGTTCACAGGATGATTCATCAAACTATATGATAATTAAAACAATAAAAGCAGAACAGGCAGGTATATTTACCGATACAACAAACAATCTTAATGTAAATAAGGCATACTATTTTAGATTGGAAACATCCGAGGATGAAGAAATTCACACATATACAATTGATTTTCTTCAATATTTGATTATCAGTTCCCCTTCAGACACTATAAATACAAATGACTTTACAATATCGTGGAATAGTATTGATGGAGCGTTAACGGACATATCAGTTAAAAAGATTTCAACTTCCGATACAATAACAATCTGGAGTAAGTCAATATTAAATACATCTGTTAATTCTGTAAAATTCAATGATGATAGTACGGCAACAGATACACTTGTAAATGGTAATTTTTATAATATTAATGTATTAATATCTCGTGGAGATGCGTCTACAATAGGGTCCAAAATTATATATAAATATTAGTATTTATGAAAGGAAAAGGGATTATACTCTTAAAATAAAATATCTCCGTCTTCAACTTCATCTCCGGGGATATTTTCTTTTTGCTGATTGGCAATTCCTGTATCTAATTTTATCAGCTCTGATTTTTTATCATCTATATTTTGTATCAAAAGGGATTTAACCTCTTTCAATTTATTAATATTTGCAATGCCTTTCTGTAATATATTCTTAAGAGATTGTGCTTTATTCTGCAATTCTAAAATATTTGCTTCAAGTTCCTGTTTTTTTAATTCAATTGTACTTTTCTCATTCTTTAAATTTATAATTTCACTCTTTTCTTTAAGTATCTCTTGCTCTGCTTTCTCGCTTAATACCTCTTTATATTCTGAAATCTGTTTAGAAAGCCTTTTCTCTTCCTCCTTCCTAGCGGAGATAATAGATTCTATTTTATCTCTCATTGTCTCAATTTTTGAAATAATCTCCCTATCTGCATTCAGTTTATTCTCAATCTCATAAAGTTCTTTCTTATTTCTATTGATTTTTTCATCATAACTATCGATAATATCATTTTTGTTAGCTTGAATATCTTTTAATTCAGTTGTTTTTAGAGTATTTATCTTTGTGATTTCTTTATTTAAATGTTTCAATTTTAGATTTAATTCATCGTACTCTTCAATTTTTGCAGATAATTTACTTTCAAGACCTGCTATTTCATTTGTATAATTACTCATACTCTCCTGCAATTTACTGAGTTCTTCTTTACTATTTTTAATTTCGTTGACAATATTCTTATTATCATTAACCAAACCTTTTAATTTTTTAATCTCATTACTGTATTCCAATATTTCAGCTTTTTTCAATTCGACATCTTTTAGATATGAATCATTTTCTCTTTTCATATTTTTGATATTATTTTGTAATACTGCTTCAGATTTCTTTAATTCCTCAAGCTTTGCTAATTTTTCTTCAAATATGATTGACTTGGATTTTTTATTTTCTATTTCCTTTGTTAATCTCAAAAATGATGATTCCATATCTTCGATCTTCTTATCCAGCTCTTTTACTTTCTCTTTTCTGTTATCTGTTTTGATGTTATCTTCTGCAATTTTAGCCTCTAATCCGGACAACTCCTCAACCCTGCTCTCAATATCACTTTCCAATTTAGACAATACGGTTTTATTGTTATTTAACTTCGATTCAATCGTTTTGTTACTCTCAATATTTTCTTTTAGTGTATTGCTGACTTTACTATTTCCTATACTTAGGTTTTTTTCTTCCTCTCTTAACCTGGTAATGCTATTTTCTATATCTTCACTCTCTTTATCTGCTTTAATTTTGATTTGTTCGCTTATTTTAACATTCTCATTCAATGATTTTAAGATATTGCCTCTATCGGTTATATTTTCATTAATATCTTTAAGTTTGACAACAAGTTCACTGTGTTCCTTTTTATTTTTAGCTATTTCCTTTTTAATCTCCCTATTTTCATTATCTAAATCTATAGTTTCATTTTCTAAAGTTTTTTTATCTTTATTTAGATTTGTAATATTTTCTTCAATTTGTAATAATGAGTCCTTTTTATCAACAATATCTCTTTTCTTCTCCTCTGTTTCTACGGAAAGTTGATTAAGTGTATGTTCTTGCTCATTTAATTCAAGTGTTGCTGCCATTTGTTTTGCGATATTGTCCTCTATGTTATCCAATTCATTACTTTTTTTATCTATTTCATTAGTAAGTTTTGCTAATTTTTCCTCATTATTTTTCTTAAATTGTATATATTCGTCATTCCCTTTTGCAGTATCTCTTTCTAAACTATTTAGCTCTTTATTATAACTCTTGATTTGAGATTCATAGTCCTTTACTTTTCTTTTGTAATCATCCAATTTATCGTTTTTATTAATCGATTCTTTGGTAATATTGTCTTGAATAAGCTTTAGTTCCTCTTCCTTCTTTGATATCCTGTTATTCATTGAAGATAGATTATTTTCAAGCTGTTTAAACTGTTTTTCCTTTTTGTCAAGCTCAGATTGTATTTCCCCATTTTTGTTTTTAATAAGGATAATTTCCGATTCCTTTTCCTTGATATCTTTTGTCAATACATCAAGATCTTTTCCAAGATTCTGTCTGTTTCCCTTATCTTCCTCAATTTGACCTTCAATTTTAGAAAGTATTTTTTTTCTATTATTAATCTGAATATTTAAATCGTTTAATTCTCCTCTTGATTCTTGCAAGAATGTAGATATTTTTTCCCTACTCTCCTCTTCTGCTATATCTTCCAGTGTACTTTCTAATGATTCGAATGCATCAGCAGTCTCTTTAATTGTAATCTCATCTTTGTTATCGGATTCTATTTCATCCAAATTTTTGGTAATTTCACTAAGGTTTTTTGTTAGATCTTCAAATTCGGATTTTAGTTCATTTGAGCCGGAATTTTCTTCCGTTTCCTCTTCTGCAATACTTCTCAACTGTTTAAGTACATCTTTTTTGCCATTAGATACATCGCCTTTATCCTCTTTCTCTTGCTCATCCAATATATTGCTTCTTAAATTCTGTAAAAGGCTTTTTTTGTCAACATTAGATTGCTTAATATTATTATTGTTAACTTGATCTTTTATATCCTTTTCAGAATCACCTTTTTTCTTCTTCTTTTTACTCGGTTTAAACATATTATCCTCTTGGTAAATATAGCTTTAGTGTTTCCTTCAAATATTCTCTATCAACATGTGTATAAATCTCTGTTGTAGTTATAGACGAATGTCCAAGCATTTCCTGAACAGAACGCAAATTTGCACCTCCTTCAAGAAGATGGGTTGCAAACGAATGCCTCAATGTATGCGGCGATACATGTCTTTTTACCCCTGACTTTAGGGTATAAGACTTTAATATTTTCCAAAAACCCATTCTTGTTATTGGATTTCCAATCATATTTAAAAAAAGTATATCAGAATTAAAAAAATATTTCAAGTTATGTCTGACATCATTTATATAAATTTTTGTATAACTAATTGCAAACTGTCCAATTGGGACAATTCGTTCCTTATTCCCTTTTCCGTATATCTTAATCAAAGATTCGCTAAAATCTATACCAGATAATTTAATATTTATCAATTCACTTACACGTAGACCTGCTCCATATGCGACTTCTATCATCGCTCTATCTCGTTTTCCTTTCATTGTATTTAAATCACATTTATCAAGAATCTTTAATATCTCATTTTGAGTTAAAACATCGGGCAATCTTCTCAAAATATGCGGGGCATTGATGTTTTTAGCTGGATTGTCCGAAATATAATTCTCTTCATATAGAAACTGAAAAAAGGCTCTTATCGAAGACATCTTTCTATTTATTGAAGAATCAAGAAATTGTGATTTGTTTAATTTAGTAAAATAGTTGTCAATTGAAATTTCAGTAATCCTATTGTTACTTGTAAATGATAATAATTGATTTATATCAGAAATATAGGCATCTATACTATAAAGAGATAAACTCCTTTCAGTTAAAAGATAATTTTTATAAATTTCTTTCATCTCATTATAATTCAAATGAACTCCCGTAATCCGGTATACTTGTCTTTATATTTGATAATCCAGTAATTTTATTTTTTAATATCTCAATCTGCGTTTCCTCTCCATGAACAAGGAATAGATCTTTAGGATCAGCAATTTTAATATGTTCTATTAGATCTTTTTGGTCACCATGAGCACTGAATTCATCAAAAACAATCACCTCAGCATTTATAGGATATATATCACCAAAAATTTTCACCTCTTTTTCTCCATCTCTAATTCTCCTCCCCAGTGTATTTCTCGCCATGTATCCGACTATCATAATTGTATTTTTAGAATCAGATATATTGTGTTTAAGATGGTGGCGTATTCTCCCCGCTTCACACATTCCTGAAGCTGAGATTATAATGCATGGTTTGTTAGAATTGTTCAGGTTCTTTGATTCCTCTACATCTTTAATGTATACAAGTTTTTTAAAACCGAAAGGATCGTCATGATTATTAATCATATACCATGTTTCATCATCATAACATTCTCTATGTTTTCTGAATATTTCTGTTGCATTCACAGAGAGAGGACTATCAACATAAACAGGAACCGAAGGTACTTGATGCGATTCTGTTAATTTATTAAGTGTATAAACAACTTCTTGTGTCCTTCCTACTGAAAATGAAGGAATGACAATTTTTCCTCCACGAGAATATGTTTTGTTTATAATATCTTTGAACCTTGTCCCAACATCTGTAATATCACCATGCAACCTCCCTCCATATGTTGACTCGGATATCATAGTATCAACATTTTCAATTAAATCCGGATCCTTAATTATTGGCAATTTGTCTCTGCCAATGTCACCGGTAAAAAGCAATTTTTTCATCTGTTTGTCTTCTTTATACTCCAGAACCACCTGTGATGAACCTAAAATGTGTCCAGCATCATAAAGCGTAAAATATATGTCCTCAGTCAATTTGATTCTTTCATAGTATGTTATTCCTCTTACAAGGGGAATAACATTTTGAGCATCTTCAACCGTATAAAGCGCTTTAACAGGTTCCTCTCCTCGCTTAATTTTTCTACTATTAATATATTTAACATCCATTTCCTGGATATGTCCGCTATCTCTCAACATTATGTCAATTAAATCCTTAGTAGCTTTTGTACAATAAATTGGATTTGAATAACCGTTTTTTACCAAAAGAGGGAGTAGTCCCGAATGATCAATATGCGCATGAGAAAGTATTAGAAAATCAATGTCCTTAATTGAAATAGGTAATCGCTTATTCATTTTGGTAGATTCAGATCTTTTCCCCTGATGCATACCATAATCAAGTAATATGTTAATATTATTTATTGTAATAAGATGCTTTGACCCGGTAACTTCTTTTGTAGCGCCATAAAATGTAATTTTCATATACTACCCCTTTATGATGATATAGTTTATATTAATATAGAATAAAAATGCCTTATTGTCAAAGATTATTATATATCTCCTGCATATGGGTGTGTACATATATATTTTTCTATATATTGGGATTCTGTGTAGAGACACAAGATTTTGCGTCTTATGCCCCAGAAACGCCAGATATTAAGGAGACGCAAGATATTGCGTCTCTACGGTTAAATGCTGCAGGAATACTGAATGGTCTGTGTTTGCATTTTGACAATAAAGTGGTTCAGAATGAAATAATTGGAAGAGCGAAGAAATGTTATTGTATCATATTGAATTGTTATGTTGTCATCCTGAAATAAATTAAGGATAACATTTGTTTTTTTTCAATCTCTTATATGTGACATCTTGCTTTGTAATTATTATGTGACATTTTAGCATTGTAGCATCACACCACATTTATTATCTTGACTTATTGGTATATATTATTTAAAATAACTTTTAGTAATAGGGAAAATTGATGAATGAATATAAAAGGGTGTACAGAAAGGAAATCGATTTTCAATATTATCTATGGTTAAATTATTTCATTAACTAGCTTTTAAAAGGAGGAAGTATGAATTCTGAATGGGTAGTTGTAAAAAAGGTTGTCGGACATTTCGAAGCTGATATAATCAAGGGAAAACTAGAAAGTTTAGATATTCCTGTACAAATACTAGGAGAAGCATATAGTAAAATTGCAGCACTTGAACACGGAGAAATGTCAATTATAAAAATATTAGTCCCTCCGGAATTCGAGGAATTAGCAATTAAATATCTAAATGAAAACAAGGAAACCATATGAAGATTTTAGTTATTGGAAGTGGTGGAAGAGAATATTCATTAGTATGGAAAATTCTAAAAGATAATAGTAGTGAGAATGAAATTTATGTAGCTCCCGGAACCGGTGGGATATGTAATATTGCAAAATGTATTGACATTAAATCAGATGATATTGATGATTTACTTGCCTGGGCTAAATACAATTTAATTGATTTTACAATAGTTGGATCAGAGGTACCCCTTGCCCTTGGTATTGTTGATAAATTTATTAAAGATGGAATGAAGATATTCGGACCCAATAAACAAGCTACACAATTGGAATCAAGCAAGATATTTTCAAAGGATTTTATGAATAAATACAATATACCCACAGCGGATTATATAAAATTCAATAGTTTTGAAACAGCAAGTGAGTATATTGCACATATTTCTCCACCTTATGTTATAAAAGCCGATGGTTTATCATCGGGGAAAGGTTGTTTTGTCATTCATAATTCTGAAGAAGCATTTAAAATTACAAGAAATCTACTTTTAAAAAAAACACTGGGAAAAGCAGGTTCTCGAATAGTTATTGAATCCTTCCTCAAAGGAGAGGAGGCATCTCTTTTAATTCTTCTTGATGGAAAAAACTATAAAACTTTTTTACCTTCTCAAGACCATAAACAGGTATTTGACGGAGACAATGGACCTAATACAGGCGGTATGGGCGCTTATGTCCCATATAGAGGCATTAATAATGCTCTATTGGAAAATATAAAAACCAATATTATAGAACCAACCATTCAAGGATTTATTAAAGAAAACATTGATTATCGTGGAATACTTTATATAGGTTTAATGTTAACAAACCGTGGTCCTTATGTTATGGAATATAACGCCAGATTTGGGGATCCTGAAACCCAGGCATTAATGCCTATATTAAAATCTAACTTATTAAACCTTCTTATAAAAACCAGTGAAGGTAATTTACAGAATGAAACAATTGAATTCTCAAATAGAAGTGTATGTTGTGTCGTATTTGCCAGTGAGGGGTATCCAAAAACATACAAAAAGGAGATTTCAATCAAAGGATTTCCATTCAACAATGATGAAAACCATCTTCTGTTTCACGCAGGAACAATAAAGAAAGATGGCAAATTCTATACTAATGGAGGTAGGGTTTTAAATGCAATAGGTGTTGGGGATTCACTAAGAGATGCCATTGAAAATGCTTATGAAATAACTGAATATATGTTTTTTAAAAACATGCATTATAGAACTGATATTGGAAATAAGGGGTTAAAATATGAATAAAAATATACTAATTATATTGGGTAGTAAAAGTGATTTCCCGGTAATTGAAGATGCTATAGCATTTATGAATTCAAAAAACATTCCTTATCAGATGGAAATCGCTTCGGCTCATAGAACACCCAATAAACTTGAAAAAATTATTTTAAACACTAAAAAAAGTAACATTAAGATAATTATTGCAGTTGCAGGCTTTGCAGCTCACCTTCCAGGTGTAATAGCAAGTAAAACTTTAATTCCCGTGATAGGTGTT
The DNA here is from genome assembly GCA_965372935.1 of uncultured bacterium. Classification (GTDB taxonomy): domain Bacteria; phylum Hydrothermota; class 32-111; order QNBC01; family QNBC01; genus JAGLYS01. The sequence continues at coordinate 26,129 of CBDVEF010000001.1, forward strand.
CCTGTAGCCAGTTCTCCTTTAGGCGGAATTGATGCTCTTTTAAGTATCGTTCAAATGCCCCCTGGGATTCCGGTAGCTACAATGGGGGTGGGAAAAAGTGGAGCAAAAAATGCTGTATTGTACTCACTACAGATTTTGTCACTTAATAATAAAGATTATAAATCCATTTTAGACGAATACAGAAAAAGTTTTGGTGATATTGATTGAAACTTTATGAATCATTTAAAATTAGAAAAATAATAAAGTTATTAAAATCGGGAAATCTCATCGTTATTCCAACTGAAACGGTTTATGGCATTATCGGAAATGCTTTTGATCGAGATGTGTATACTCATTTAAACAAAATTAAGATAAGACCTGAAAAGAAACCATATACACTATTTATAAAAGATCTTAATACAGCAAGGCAATATGCCTATTTTAATGACAAATATGAAAATCTATTAAAGGAAATGCTCCCTGGTCCATTGACATTTATATTAGAAGGGAGAGGACTTCCCGAATATCTTTATGCAAAAGACAGGAGTATTGCTTTTCGTATACCTGAGCATTATATTATTCAAACAATTATGCAAAACATCGATTTTCCTCTATTGTCAACAAGTGCTAATATATCGACAGAAAATACACCTGAAGATTTAAACAGTATAAAGAAACAATTTAAAGGTAATATAGCCTCTTATATGAAAGGAACTATAAAGAATAATGTACCATCAACAGTTATAGATATACGAGACAAATTGGTTATAGAGAGAAGGGGACCATACAAGGTATCCGATTTCCTAAAGCATTACAAACCTATCTATCTAAAAGATAGGTTACACATACTATTCGTATGTTATGCAAATATCGTAAGAAGTCCGATTGCCGAGGCATATTTCAAATTGAATACCGATTATGAAATAAGATCATCAGGTGTTCATGCAAGCAATATTGATGCACCCCCGGAAGAAGCTCAATCTGTGGCTATTGAAAATAGCATTGATGTATCAAATCACAAATCCAATAAATTAACTGATAAAGATCTCACCTGGGCAGATATTGTAATCACAATGGATAATATGTTAAAAGCAGATATATCTGATATATTTAATTATAATTCTCAAATCTGGTTAACCAGTTCCTTCTCAAAGAAATTAAATGGTGAACTAATCCCCGATCCATTCGGATATAAAAAGAAAGCATATCATAAAATGATGAAAGAACTCTTATATCATTTAAATGAATTAAAGGTGTATTTAAGTAAAAATATCGTACAGGTTTAATATAAATTACAAATATTTCTCATAGAGGAATACATTTGTTTTTGTCTTTTCCCATAATTCAAATCCATACATTAGCGATTTATCAAGAATTCCGGCGGAATATGGAAGAATAATTGCCAAACCTTTGTATCCATTGTCAAATGCAAATGCTTCAGCTATATTAAACATTACAGTAAGATCATCTCTCTTTCTAAAATTAATCTTAAATATATTTAAGACGCTAACCTTTCTTCTGGAAGTATCACCTGACAAGCAAATCACATTATCATTATGGGCTAAACAATGTATATTTTTTCTGATATATTTATTGTTATCCCTATTGTTTTCATAAAACATCCATTCTATTGGGATAAAATCAACATCGTTAATATCATATTTCACTAAATTGTATTTTATATTAACCTTTTTAACATTCTTTTCTACAAGAAGACAACCCTTGATTTTCTTAAACCCTGACTTCTCAATAATATGAATACTCTCATAATTATGGAAATATGTAGATAATCTTATAATCCTTCCCCTTTTCTTTGCTTCATTGATTAGGTGTTTATTAATCATATCTCCATATCCTCTTCCCCTTGCATTGACATCTACCCTGAGTCCTTCAAACCATAATGTATTGTCTGGCATTATTGTCATATTGGCTAAACCCTGCACTATGTCATTATCTACAATGCACACAAATATCTTATCTTCCCTCTTGATCCATTTATCAAATACATCGGGAATATAATCAACCCCCTCCCAAATTTTTGATGAAATTTGAAAAATCCTTTCCTTATCAGATCGTTTTATCTTTCTTATCTTTATCATTTTCAATAGCAGGGGAGCTATAATAGCTCCCCTTTTTATGTTTTACTCTATTCTGTTGTTACGATATAATGAATCCCCCATAAATTTGCATCATATGGAAGTGAATCATCGGATAATGTTCCGTTTGACAATACATCAAAACCAATTCTATATACACCTAAGTTATGCGGAGTTTTCCATGTGCCATTATATGCATTATGGTTTACTGAATCCTGATGAAATTTCCATCTAAAAAAATATGAGTGAAGAAATGCATTGGCATCATTTTTATTTGTATAAATCGTTATCTGTGCGTAATCATCTGGTCTTACCTTTATAACATCCTCTCTCTTCACGAGTGTAGCTATATCGGTAATAACAGTATCAATCCCACTATTGTTCAGGTGCAATTTTATACTGTCTATTTGGATCTCATTGGTAACTGTTGTTATTTCAGTCCCACTTATTGCATATATTCTCCATCCCCTGTGATATGTCGACACGGTATCTTTCTTGAATATTGCAGTTCTTGTCCAGATATCTGTAAAATTCTTATCAACAATTACCGTATCACTATCTTGTCGTGCAACAATATGGATGATCCCCGGTATACTGCCAGAAAGTGAGACATAGGCAGAATCTCCAAGTATATCAATACTTATTGTCCTATTTATTGCCTGTGTTGTGTCTCTTTTTCTGAACCAAATGTAAACTTCTTCAAATGCATTCAGAAGTGCCGGTGGAACGCCCTCTTCACCATAGTGGCCATCTGGTTTAAACCATGCAGTCTCAGTATCAATTAAATCCTCTATTGCATTCTTATCTGAATTAATAGGATTTAATCCGCAACCGATAAAAAACCCGCCAACCAATAAAATTGTAAAGCATATTAGAATGAATCTTTTCATATTAAAACCTCCTGTTTATTACATTAACACATATTTAAATATCGTTCAATATCTTATTTTCTTGACAAATACCCATTTTTCTTGTAACTATTAATTACATTAATTGGAGAGATGTCCGAGTTGGTCGAAGGAGCACGATTGGAAATCGTGTAGCCGATGAGGCTCGCGGGTTCGAACCCCGCTCTCTCCGCTTGTATACAATAACAAGTCGTTGAAATGTCTAAATAATTTTACTCGATTATTTTCAAATATCGAAATAAATCCTTAATCACCACCACTATTTTCCAGGAAATCTACGAGCTTTTCTCTCTTCCAATACCCTCTTAACCTCTTCACGAAATTTATATTCATATACTATAAATTTTGCCATCTGTTCATCAGATAAGATATTAGAAATATCTCTAAGAAAGATATCCTTTCGATTAATTGTTTCTTTCTCATACTCTGTTACTTGATTAATTTGAC
>CBDVEF010000002.1:0-20564 GCA_965372935.1 uncultured bacterium
GGTTTTATGTTCCGGATTGCAAATTTACCATTGTGGCTAATCAGTTATATTATTTTGGACTGATTGAAGAAAATCTAAAAAAAGCTTGTAGAGCAAGGACTAAGAGGGATGTATATCTTGCTCAAGCTATGGAGTATAAGGATATAATAATACGGTATAGGTCTATATTCGGCAAGTCCTATAGACTTAACAAGGTACAGAAACAACTACTATCAACTACATACATTAGTAGTATTGATTTGTCAAAGCTTAAGCAGCAAGAGCAAGAGCGAGCGATAGATCATCGAAATAAATTACTAAGAACAAAAGCAAAAGAAATTAAGAGAGAGAGGCTTAGTCTCGCTCGCTGGTTGAATAATGATATTAAATATATTACTCTTAGGTATAATGACAAGGTATATTTGCGGATTAACAAAGATCAGATCGAGACCAGTAAGTACGCTAGCATGGATATGAAACGAGCTAAGACATTATACTATATAATGCAACATCATAAAATTTGCAGAGAGTACGACGGTTACCGAATGAGCTATAACAACAATAATCTTGTTATCGGTTGCCACACTATCGACCGATTAGAGATTGACCGGATCGCAAAACTTGCGGGGTGGGGTGGGGTGGTCTATGAATAAAGCTAAATATCTATTAAAAATCAAGGGGTCGGTGCTTGCAAGTAGTATCGACTTTATACGATTTATCACGACCGAGTTTTGCGATAGCTTTTATTTTGAGTTTATAGGGCTTGATAAGTTAAGTTTGTCAATATACCTTGACACCTTGCAAGATGTGCAGACAATTTATTTATATTTTATCAAGGTAGATAGTGTCAAGATTTCGAACCTTGACAGATGACCAGATAGCAAGGATAATGACCAGGACCAGGACCCGTTACCGCAACGGGTCTTTTTTTTTGCTATAGATTGCCGTTAAGTGTTAAGTGCTTAGTTGACTAATATGATTACATACAATTATATTGATTGCTGTTAATGCTATGTTTATGACTTGTTTAATTGAGTTTATACTTTGGCATGATATTTATTTATGTATGATTGTATCATAGTATAATCTATATGTATTGATAGCACGATATACTTTCAGGCCGAACGACCGCCCCCCGTCGAGGCTAACAGGCACAAATGGGGTGTCTCCTCCACTCTGCACCATTCAATAATTCCAAAAACACAACCGGACAACCACCCACAGCTCAATGGGAGAATATTACAATGTTAACAAACTGCTATACAAAAAGAAGAAGACTCATAAGAGCCTTCTCAACAAAATCAATTAAATTAGAGGTCAAATTGGTTTGTCGTGGTCAATATAAGTATAAATGCACAAATAGTCAAGTAAAAAGTTGATTCAGTGGCTACAATCCGAAATCTCTTGACTTGTGGTTTTGTAATCTGTATATTTACATAACTAATTGGAGGTAAAAATGAAGATAAGTAAAATGATGATAGTCGTAATAGTTACGATTATAGCAATGTGGATAATAGTTGTCAGCACCATGATAGCAGAAGAGGAGACTACCCCACTTCAAGCTGAAAATGAGCTTATTACAACTACCGATTCGGTGGTTATTGTTTTAGCTGATACTTTAAATACTGATATAATTCCAGAAGCAATCAAGGGGGATTAGGTGTTTATAGTACAGGACAACACAGGCATGGTTATAGATGCTAATGCTTACATTTCCGTAGCTTATTTCAAAGAATATTTCCTTAATAGAAACAAACCTACAGATAAAACTGATCTCGAAATAGAAGGAACGATTGTTGAAGCTACGGCATTTATTGATTTATTCTATTGTTTTATAGGGCAGAAACTTGCCGGAGAAACCCAGACAACAGAATTTCCGAGATACACAGAGGCAGAAGCTCCGACTACGGCAGAAATCCCTGTAGGTATAAAAAACGCCACTTGTGAATTTGCTGAATACCTTCTTACAGGGAATCTTTTAACAATCTCTGTCGGAGGGGATGAATCAGGCATATCTGAAATGGAAAATCAGGTGGGAGAGATCAAAGAGAGAATACAGTATGTAGGTTCGAGTTCCGAGTCGAATATAGCTATAGTACCGCTTGCCGATGCTTATATTGGCAGTAGTGGCTGGTTGTGTGCAGTAACGAATGTAGTGACGAGGACATAATGTTTTACGAACGGATAACAAAAATGGCTAAACGGCTAATAGCTCTTAGGGGAACGGATATGCTGGTGGAATCTATTCCTGCCGGATTTAGTGCTACAGGTAAAATTATTTATATTAAGCCTGACAAGAAAAGAGAAGACACGACTTTAAGTATTGGGAATATTACTACAGCGGTCCAGAGACGGGCTTATTTTTATCTTAGCGATAACACAGACATGGAGATTGAGAGAGGGTATCGGATTACATCGAATGCTCGAAGTATGACGATTGAAAAACTCGAACCTATTGCTCCGAACGATATTCTTATTGTATATGAATGTCTCTTGGAGGTGTAATGAATTTTCAAGAAGCTACGACCATATTAGAAAACAGATTCGTATCTTATTGGAGCAATAGGACTCCGATTGAAACTGAAAATAACAGATATAAACCGATTGCAGGTACACCGTGGGTACGACTCGGGGTGTATGAACTCGATACGGAAAGAGCTGAACTTGGTGATAACCCGATTCGCAAAAGACACTTCGGAGTCGTATTGGCTGAAGTTTTTGTACCTGCGTTTACGGGTAAGACGCATTCGCAATTGTTCACTGACGCTGAACAGTCGCCACAATACGAACACATACCTGAAATTACTATTGGTACTTCTTCGACGCTTACCGAAGGTAATGTTTCAGGAGGAGCATGGTATTTAAAGACAATTACCACTCCGTTTAATTTTGATGAAATAATAAATTAAGGAGTCATTTATGACAACAAAAATTACAAATGCTTCTATGGCTGAACTTTCCCTTACAGAGGAAGCTGAATATGGGGTGTTTCGCCCTATTTTCGGATTTCAACTTGGGGTTACAGGGGAAGGGCTATCTCCGAATATATCAACAGTCCAATCTGAAGAGTTAAATCCAAATCCCGATGTTATGGACAATATAGTATCAGGAGTCGATGTCGGTGGGGATATAAATTTCGAGGTGGGCGCTGGAACTGTTATGAAATTATTACTGAAACACGCTTTGAGAGGGGCGTGGCAGGATGTTGCCGGAGTACCGACATTAAAAGCATCGAATGAGTTTCATTCAATGTCTTTATTGAAAATCTTTCACAACGAAATCGAAACATTTCCATTTATCTATACAGGGTCACGATTAAATTCACTGAATTTTAATATTACCGTCGATGGTGGAACTATAACTGCAACGGCAAATTTTGTATGTAAGACTGAAAAATTGCTTCCTCGTTATGGTATATATCAGTTTTCTGATACAGATGATATAGAAAAATCATGGGTAAATCCGTTTACTTTATTTCTCGACACGCTTGATCCTGAGAGCAATTATATAAAATACCTCAGTCCAACTACAGGATGGACGGAAATTGAAGCTAATGGTTTCCTTTTACTTGATGGTATAGTTATCAAATCAGGGCAAGGCATACCTCCTGCTCCCACTAATGCTAATGAATGGTATTTTGACGAAGATACGGGAAATTTATGGCAGAGTATCGGACTAGGTCCCTACAGTATAGCGAAAGCGAGTAATCTTGATGGATCCCGTTACTTAACGATCCTACCTCATGCGGATTCTTCTTTATTAACGGGAACTATCGCTCCAACGGAAGAAGAGGGTGTGTTCCGAGATGTCTTTATCATTACGGGTGATACGGCTACCGATCCTAATGCCGGAAAAGTATATCAGAAAGTGAACGAAGAGAATCCTTCATGGATTCAGATAGGATGGTGGAAGAAAGATTCGGGATTTATACCTTTTAATCTGTTTTACAATCAAGGTATTATTATTCCAAAAGACACTCATACAAAAATGAACATTCCGCAATTTAAAAACATCCTTGTTACTGATATTGGTGAGGCTATTTGCTTTACCGACTTGGGCTTCACGGTAGATAATAAATGTGAGAATGTGGATGGAATGTGTACCGATAATGAAGAATATCCTCACTTATCAGCAGTAGCTACCAAGTATGGCGGAAGAGAGATAACGGGAAATGCAACTATTCTTTTCAATTCCGTAACACTGTATGAGGATTATTTCAAAAAAGGGAAAGAGCTTGGGATCTCATTCCAAATGGATAATGGACAGGGATATGGATGGAAATTCACATTCCCAAGAATCAAATTTTCAGAAGGGAGTATAAACGCAGAAGGTAAGGGAAGCGATGTGAAAATACCTTTTAAATGGATAGCTTTGTACGATCATGCAGAAGGTTGTGCTATGATAGTAGAGGAAATTGTACCTGCACCATAACAAACGAGAAATAAATGAATAGAACAATAATAATAAAAAACTGGGGGTTCGTATGAACTTTTTGAAAGTGTTTGAAACAAACAAAGCTACAGAACAAAAGGGAATCTGTCTTGAATTTGGCGATTCCAAGTTTTTCGGGAAAAGAGCAGGAAAGTCAAATAAAGCGTATGTTGTTGCTTTGTCTAATTTCCACAAGAAACATAAATTTCAAATTGAGAATGATATTCTCGATGATAATGTAGCACTACCTGAATTAGCCGGAGTATTTTTTGATCATATTTCGACAGGCTGGGAAAATGTAAGATACCCTGAAAATGACGAGGTTAATTTGGAATACACGAAGGAAAACTTTATTGCTCTGATGGTAAAATATCCTGAGTTTTTCGATGAGTATAGGAATCAATTCCAGATTAGAGCTAACTTTCAAGCAGAAAAAATTGAGGACGACTCAAAAAACTAATTGAATCCGTACTTTGGGGATTACGGAATAATGAGGCTTATAAGCAGACTTATGGAACGCTTATCACTAACAAAATGCAAGTCCCTGATGAATGGGTTAATCCCCCAGTTCTCCCAGTCCACCTCGTTTGGGTCAGGGACGCTTTTAGCAAACTGTCAACTTGTAGAGGTTCGGGATTTGGAGCAATGCCTATTTCTTGGATTGATATTAAATCCTATTCTTCCGATATGGGGCTGAATGGAGAAGATGACGAATGGTTTGTAGAGCTTATAATGAATTTGGACGAAGCGGTATTAAAATACTTCAAGAGTAAAGAACCTAAAAACAAGAGCTAAAAATGGCTTATGGATTCAAAGACTTAGCAAAAGACCTTAAAAGGATCGCTGACAATTCCTACAAGATGATGGATGATACCATAGGGTCTTTTACTTTAATCTTCGGTACGGAGCTTTTTGCCAGAACGCCGAAACGGAGTGGACGGGCAGTATTCAACTGGGTTACTGCAATTGACGGAAGACCACTAACCGTTTTAGGAAAACCGTCAAACAGAGCAATTGGACAGAAGTCGGCATTACTAAGTTTACTTACAAGTGTGAGTAAGTTTAATTCCCGCGTAAACAGAACCTTAATTATAGCTAATAATCTTGGATATATATACAAATTAGCTTATGAAAATTGGGCTTACAGACCGAGAACAAATCCAAAAGCTCCTCCTTATTGGATGATTGAAGCGAATATAGCTGATATAGATTTCTCGAAATATGTAGATATTCACGATAATTTATTTAGGGGAGTAAAATGACAGATCAAGTAGAAAAAACCATTGTAATAAAAGTTTCTCAAGCTGGTGTAAGTGAGTTTGCGGAGTCTTTAACCAAGATAGCCACTGCTTCGGATAATATTGGTAATAAAATAGGCTCATTGTCTAAACAAATCGGAAGCCTAATGACATCTATAAGCTCCGTTCCTAATATAAAAGGATTTACGAGTTCGTTAAGATCGTTAATCTTACTATCGGGAAAAGTTGGAAATGTGGGTGGTTTGAAATCTTTAGCTAAGGCAATAAAACCACTTGCTATAGCGATGAATACACTCTCCGGTGCGACATTCGATGCAACTAGATTTTCTAATAATATTCAAACTTTAACACTACTCGGTAATGCAGATATGTCAGGATTAGCCATATTGGGTAGTACGATACAAAATTTCGGAAAACAACTTGCGTCAATTCCTATAATAGATACTGCTAATATAAAAAACATGACTCTTTCAGTATCGTCTTTAAGGAATATGGTCGATAAACTTCCAACTGATTATACCAATTTACAAGCTATGAGTACATCTTTACAAACATTCGTAACTTCTCTGGGTGCGTTGAATGTTTCTAATATAGATATGAGTTCTTTAATAACGCAATTGAATAGCATTAGTCGATTTGCGGTAAAAGACCTCAGTACCTTATCGAGTTCAGCGGAATATATAAGGGATTTTGTTAATAAGCTGGCTTCTTTATCCGTTGTAGCAATAGATTTTGGATTGATTTCAACTCAAATAACAACATTAAAAACATCATTAACTGGACTATCAGGATTATCCGTAGGATTGGATAAAGTGGTTGTGTCGATACAGAATGCAGTAATAGGACTTGCAGGAATAAGTGGTGCTAAGGTTATAAATATACCCATTAACCCAAGCACCCTAACAGGACTCGCACAGCTTTCGAGTAAATTATCATTCATATTATCACTTATAAGGGAAATAAATACAGTCCCGATACAAATAAAAGGACTAACTGCCCTTACTGACCAAATGGGTGTATTAAGTTCATCTGTAGCTACTATGCGAGCCAATTTAGCTACTTTGAATACAAAATTAAATACTACAGGCACTTCTACTAAAAGAGTAAGTACGGCGATGGCAAGTACATCCGTAGCGGTGCATTCTACAAATAGAGCATTGCATTTTTTCAGAACGGCTTTAACTACGATAGGATTTACTATTTTCATGAAGTTAATTCGTGAGACTATTGATGAATTCATTGAACTCCGAAGTAGAGTATTACTTACCGCTGAATCCTTAGAAGCATATACGGAATCTTTAGAAGGTATGTTTAGGATTTCTAATGAAGTCAGAGCGAGTATTGGTAGTATGTCTAAATTGTTCAACAAATTCCATATATCGCTAAAACCATTTGGGGCAACTATAGCTCAGTCAACCGCTCTTGTTAAAGCACTTGGGCAGTCAATTAAGATTTCAGGTTCAAACACTGCTGAACAGAGAGCGTTTTATGTTCAGTTTGGACAGGCTATTCAATCAGGGCTTTTGAGAGGTCGTGAGTTCAGGAGTATGTTAGAAAGTAACCTGTATATGTCCAGATTACTCGCTAAGGAACTCGCCGGTGGAAGTTTAGGTAAATTAAGGCAATTAGCGTTTTCAGGACAACTCAGTACGCTGACTGTTACTAATGCTATTCTGAAAAACCAAAAGAAAATAAATAAGGATTTTAGTAGGGTGGGTGTGACTATATCAGATATGTTCATACTTATAAAAAACGAACTTGTATCCGTTATGATGGAATGGGACAAAACGCTAAACCAAAGTAAGGCATTCATAGGGACATTAGAATTCATAAGAGATAATATCAAGCAAGTAATTACAGGTGTTGGCGTGTTTGTCGGAACCACTATGATACAGTTACTTATTCAATTTAAACTCTTATCGAAATTGACAAAGGGACTCGGTGCAGGATTACTCGTATTTGGGATACGGAAGATGTATAAAGAAAGCAAGTTATTCAGGGACTCACTGTCAAATGCAGTTACTTATATTGATGATCTTATTAACGGCTCGACATCACTAAGTATAATATGGGAAGCACTTAGAGGACATGTCAGAGATTTTATTGGATTTTTTAAGGATTTTAACGCTGATTTGTTTTTTTTAACAATAGAAGAGCAGTTGGTGAAGGTTATGGCATTGTTGGATGCTATATGGAGACTTGACTTTTCTAAAAGTGCGTTAGGATTGTCATTTTCCGATGTAATTAGTTATTTTACAGGTACGGAGATGCAGTCGGGAGGAGTATTTGGTTTTCTTACAGGAAATGTTAATGATGATAACATTGCTGAATTTGAGAAATCATTAAAAAAATACAAGAAACTTAGAACGGATTTTTTAATAAAAGGTCAAAGCGATTGGTCTCCCGGTTTGGAATTTAATTTACTCTCAGAAGGCTCTTTAGCGAAATTTGGTAATATTAATTTAGATTTAAAAAATTTTTTTTCAAAGAATGCGTATCAAGATCTTTCTGATTTTGCTGAAGAACTTCAAGGTATAAATGTAACAATAGATATACTTGAGAAGAAACTTAATCGTGTCGGAACGCTACGGGGATTTGAAGATACTAAGGCCGTATTTAAAGATATAGGTACATACCTTAAAGATGCAACTGGTGCTACCGCTCTTTTTGAGAATGAGATAAAAAACCTTAAATCAAAAAAGCTCTCTCTTCAGATAGAGTTCGGGAAAACAGATATTGAAGAAAATGTACTTGAAAGTATGGATGAAATGGCGACAGTAGTGAGGGAGATGGAAAGTACACTTTATGACAAAGATGTTACACTTAATAGCGAAATGTGGCAAAAATATCAGAAAATATTTAGAGAACATACAGGAACACTTAACGCAATAAAACAATCCTTATCTAAAAATTATGAATTAACCGATATTAACGAAGAAATAGAATCATCAAGAAAAAACCTTCTTTCTATAGAGAGCCTACCCGATATAGAGTCTACGATAGATGTTAATATGCGTTTCGGAGAGATTAGTGAAGAATACAAATTAAAGAGAAAAGCCTTAACGGAAGAAATCAAAGATACCAAGAAAAAAGTAGAAGAGGAACTCGCTGAACAAATAAAAATTGATCCGCTTGAATCAGGACTTTTCCTGAAGTACTTCGATGCTTTATTGGCTAAGACGGATATTACATGGACACCTGATTTGAAGATAAAGCCTAAAGGAATGGTAATGACTGATATAATGGAGCTGGGTAGCTTCAAGAAGGAATTAGAGTCAATTAGTGTCGATATAGATGGACTCAGCCTTGTAGAACAAGGGGATTTAACACAGTATCAAGCTTATATTGATAAATTGTTCAAATTGAACAAATTAACAGCTGATTTTGCGGCACTATATAGTAAAACAGGGATTATACCACTGAAAGAAAAAGCGAAATTAGACAAATTAACAAGTGGCGTTAAAGCATTTGAAAGCACGCTTAATGGTCTTGGGGAAACCGCCAATACACCAATAACAAAATTGAAAGACTTGAAAGAACAACTTAGAGGCTTTATAGCATTAACTACAGAAGAAGATATGAGTGATTTTCTAAAAACCTTTATCAGTAAGGCAAATGAAGCTAATGTTTCTATAGAAGCGATGGCTGATAACTTAAAAAATATGTTTAGCGATGAAAACATATTCAAATCGTTAGAGCAGTTTGTGGCTACTGGGGGAAAATTCGACATATTAACTGATTTCTACGGTAAGGTAAGTAAAATAGGTGAGATTTCCAAAAGAGAAATGGCAAGTATAATAAAAGATAACAAAAAAATGTTAGATCTTGCGGGTGATGATGCGGAAAAAGCTATCATAGCCATACACAACCTACGGGCATTTATCGAAGAGCAGAAACTAACCGAAGGGGATAGGTTTGGTAAGGGTGTTTTGGAAGGATTTAAAGAACTCTATAAAGAATATTCTGACATTATTGGACAGATTAACGGACTTACCGTCCAGATATTTGATGATTTTGCCTTAGAGGCTAGTAAGTACTTCTTAGGATTGGAGGAGGATTGGAAGGGCTTTCTGCAAAATATGCTTAAATCCATATCTGAAACTACTTTTAAAATGCTATTGTACGGAGAAAATGGCATACTTGCGAAAATTGCGACCGCACTTGATTATGAAGGTTTTACTAAACTTAAAATAGCGGATGTAGCTAAAGAAGGTGCAGATGTAGCTAAGGAGGCCGTACCTGCCATTATGGACGCCGCCGCCGTAGGGAGTACGGATGTAGCTATAATCGGTTTGGGTGCTACGGCAGGATTTACAAGTTCGGCTTTAGCATTGGTAACGGGAGCTAGTTACAGTTTGGCTTTAGCATTAAGTGCGGCGACGGCATCGGCAGGTGCGAAAGCGGGTATGGATATTGTTGGTAGTGCTGGTACTCTTCTTAGCCTTGCGGTTCCAACAGGAACAGGACAAACGGGGGGCAATGCCGATAAGGGCAATCCTATCTGGGTTGGTGAAACCGGCAGAGAACTATTTATTCCAGATCAAAAAGGACATATTTATAATAATGCAAATTCCGAATCAAAAAACAAGAAAATGGCAGAAGGTTCGCAAAATGTTACTATTATGAACTATACAGATAAAAATCAATATCTGTCAGCCCTGAATTCTCCAAAAGGCAGAAGGGCTATAATAAACACGATTGGAAAAGAAATGAATAGAAATTCGGGTAGGGGCTAATGGGATATATTACTCCGCCTAAATATGAAACATTTGATTTTATTCCATTTCCTTATACGCCTCAGGCTTCTTTTGGGAATTCGTTTGAATTCGGGAATTCGTTAGTTAAGTCGTTTAATGGGAAAGAGCAAATACAATGTTTCCAGAAAGCCTTTAAGATGTTTTCTAATTATAGCTTCGTAGTTCGTGCAGAAGTAGCAGAAAAAATGATCTCTTCTTTTTATAAGCCATTTCTTTTTTTAGTTCCATTGTGGTATCAAATGCAAAATTCTAAAGTTCACATTCCGTCAGGAACTACGATTATCTCTTGTAAAACTAATGGAATTGATTGGGCAGTAGCTTCGCATATTTTCATAAAAAGCAGTACAGTATCGTTTGAGTTTATTGAAATTGATTCAGTCGGAATTGATACGGTAACGCTGAAGACACCGACACAAATGGGTCATTTTTTAAATGAAGATATTATCCTATCCCCTGCATTTTATAGTTTTTTAGTTTCAGAACCAAAAGCAAAAGAATATCAAGAAGATGGCTTAATTGAGCTTGATGTGGATTTCGTTCTTAAAAATAGGTATCAAATAACAATAGAGTGGACTAATCCTGTAAATTATTATAAAGAAAGACTTATAATAGAATTATGTAATAGTTTCAGCGGTGATACGAACTCGAATACATTTTCATCTGAATTTGAACTTATAGATTTAGATGCAGGGTTAATGAGAAACTTCATTCAATACGATACACCGCCTATTATAAGAGCGTGGGGAAATACCATGATGAGCTATGAAGATGTAAGAGAAATGATTACATTGTTCCAATATCTCAAAGGTATGCAGACATTGATTTATGTTCCTACACTTAGGAACGAATTCAGACTAATAGGAAATGTCTCCCCTAATAGCTCCTACATACATATTAAAAGCATGGGTGTTTCTGAAATATTCAACAATTATCGTGGTTCTCGAAGCATATATTTTGTAACTTCAGAGGGTATTTTTATAAGGGATATTGTTTCAGTATCAGTTTCCGCTCCTAATGAGGAAGAGATAGAATTATCATCTCCGACTCAATATGAGCTGTTTGCCGGCGATTGCCACATTTGCTGGCTCGTACTATCAAGAAGTGCATTGAGTACATTTTCTATTGAGCAGGAGTCGCTTAACAACGCTTCTTGTTCCATAAACTTTATCGAGGTAAGAGATGAGTGATTATACTGATAAGGAATATTCGTATAACGATAGTGTCCCTATAGAATGCTACCATATTTTCGATGGAGATGTGGAGTATTTTTACACTACTGCTGAGAAAAACATCGAAATTTCCGATGTAGGTATATTTTTACCTGCTATAATTTCCAGAGATAGTTTAGAAACCAGTTCTAATACTATTATGACGGACTTAAAATTAGAAATGGATGTTCAAGAAGATTTTATTCGATTGAATGTTGTTCGATTTGGAAAATCCCCTGTGTATATAAGAGCGTTTAGAATTCAAGTGGAGACCGATCCTATACAGTATAAGGAATTTTTCTTCGGTAGGATAACTTCGATTTCATTTCTTAAAGAGATAGCCGAAATATCGGCATCGTTTTCAGGCTTAAATTTAAAAAGTAAGGTACTTTCGTATCCGTCTTCAAAATCATGCTCTCATGGTTTATACGGATTGTTGTGTGGAGTTGATAAGAATTTATTTACCTACTATGGAAATATAACTGCATTTGGCGATACCGAATTGGAAGTACAATCTCCAGTATTTCTTACAATTCACGAAATGGGCTATAGCCTCGCATTGGGAAACATACTTAATAACAATACTAATGAAAATAGAATCATACAACTACACGGTAAAGGCGAATACCCTGTCTCTACGAATTATTCGATAATTACTATAATAAGACCATTTGTATCAGGTCTTGTGGGAAGTAGTATAACTGTTACTGTTGGCTGTAATAAAAGTTATAAGACTTGTAAAAATTGGTTTAATAATAGTAAGCGATTTGGTGGTTTTGAGGATATTCCTGTTGAAAACCCATATTCCGAAGCCAAAATATTAAGATATAAATAAGGATATACAATGCCAATACCATGGACAGCTTTAACAATATGGGCTATTAGTTCGGCACTTTACTGGCTTATCCCAGATGATAAAAAAGAAATAGAACGACCTATGGCGGAAACACCTTATACTAAAGAGGGTATTCTTTTTCCTGTTTTTTGGGGAACGGCTACGATAACGCCCGTAAATGTAAAATTTTCTTTAAAAAGTCAAGAGAGTGCTGGTACTTTATTTTATATGCAGGATGTAATTTGTCTTGGCTATATAGAGAGATTTTTTGGGTCGTTTATAGGCGGAAAGGCTACACCGTACGGTTACGAGGGACCGAATGCTCCTCAGGGCATACGCCATTTTAATTCAGAATACCAACCATACAAATTTAGAAATACGAAAAAGTATGAAATAATGCGTATTTTTAATACCAATTGGGTTTCTGATGATATGGGAATTGATGGATGGCAACCGCGATTGATTATAGATTATTGGGTGTCAATAAACAATATGATGGCAGAATGCTTTTTAGGGATGGGTGTAGATAACGATAATCTAGACCACCCATACCCAAACGATAATCATTTCCCATTGGTGTTTTTTTCTGATGATAAATTTGAAGACGAGACCGATTATCCAATGTGGAATTATTTAACTATTATAACTTCAATTGGAACATATATTGGCAGTAGTGTTCCCGCAAGGCAATATAAAGTGCAAAGGTTGAGTCAAAATTTAATAGGAGATGATTTTCCGCTTGTTGATATAGAGGGCGTACCTACAAATATAGCTAAAATATTTAATTTTAAACAGATCATACCCGAATTTAGATATTCAGAAAACTATCAACCTTATGTAAGAGACTTTAATATATGTTTTTCTCAATCGTCCACTAACCCCATGTTTATAATAAAAGATATTTTAACATCTCCTTTGCTAACGATGAAACTTCCAGAAAGCATAATAGATACGGAAGATTTCGAGAAGTGCGCAATAGCACTATACAATGAAAATTTCGGTATGAATGTTATTTTAGATTCAAGAAGCACGGATTCCGAAGATGTATTGTTGCAGATTATGTCTTATATTAAGGGATTTATGTATCTTAATTTAGATGATGGCAAAATACACTTTACACTATCCAGAGCCGATTATGATTTTGATTTACTTGATGTAATAGATGACGATACAATTACGGAAATTGAGGATTATACTAACGAAATTGATGGTCGAGATTGTCCTAATTCGGTAACAGTTAAATTTATTAACAGATTTACCAATAAAGATTATCAATGGATGATTCGAGATTTGTTCTTTGGATATGACACAGAGAAGGAAGTAACTGTAAAAAACGATGAAGACATTGCTCTTAGGGGATTATTTGAAGAAAAGATTCGGAGAGTATGGGTATCCGATCCTGATAGAGCTTATGAGATTGCCGAAGATTATTTATTTATGTCATCTGCTAAATTAACGAAACTTAAAATAATAGGAAATAGCCTTCTAAATAAGTATCACGAAGGCGATGTTATAAGACTAAAGGTAGAAAAAAAAGGCATAAACGATGTAGCCTTTAGGGTGTTTGCGAAGTCTGTTGGAAAAGTTGAGGATGGAATAGTATCTTTAAGTTTAATAGAAGATATACATTCTATAAAATATGGATCATATACTTCAATTCCCGATGAATACGGTCTTGATCCTATAGTGGACTTTCGTATAACAAAACCATCTTTATGGGAAATGTTTAATTCTACAGGTAATCAAGATATAACTGACTTTATAGGAACGATTCCATACAGATTTAGTATAAACAAGAATAATCCTACACAAATTGCTTATGATATTTATTTCAAAACCATATCCGAATCTGTATATCAGCTTGATACTTATAAGTCAACTATTCCTATTGGTGTTAGTATGGTATTTACATTAACGGAAAACATATCATCTTTTATAAATATAAAGTTAAGTCAGAATGAGTTTCTTGATGTTTCTGATGGAGATGTGTTTATGATTGGAAGTGAAATAATTAAAAAATCGGGAGAGTTTTTTGAAAGAGGTTGTTATGATACCAATACCACTTATCATTTAATAGGCGAGACCTGTATTTCGATTCTTCAGACTTCGGAGGTAACCGCTGTTACAGATGTTAGAAACTTTGTTGCAGCAGCTTCCGAAAACTATCAAGCTAAAATAGCTACTGTATCAGGAGCTGTTACCATAAATTTAGATAAATGTATCGTAAATGTATTAGAATCGAACTTAACAGCCAGATACCAAAAGCCACTAAACTGCACAGGAATTAAGATAAATCAGATTATGTATTATTATGAATCAATAAATATAATAATAGAATCAGATACCAATATTGTTATATCATGGACAAACAAAGATAGAAACAACTGCTCCGCTCAGCATTCTGACGGAATCCGTTCTATTTACGATGATGTGGATTATTACAATATTCTTGAGGAGAACTGTTCTTATATAATTGAATTTATGGACAGTAATGATGTGGTTTTTAAGACAGTTCTGATTCCTTATTCGACACAATCTCCAACTTTGGCTAATACTCAATATGGGTACCCTTACCAGACTTTTGTGATTGACTATCCTGATTTACGCGCAAAATTCAGAATTAAAGCAAGAAGGCAGATAGCTTGGTCTCCAGATGAATTTATATATTCGGAAGTTGATAGAGTTGTTGAATTTACATTGATTCCGATAGATTTAGTCAGACCGAGAAATTGGTTTTTGTATAGGCGTGCAGATACTTTGAATGACGGGTATGCTTATTCGTTTATGAATATATTCTATCCACCGTGTGAGGGTGTTCCTGTTTTATTTACTACTTACAATATAGACGATTTAACACCACCTTATCCAGAAGATTTTTCCACGCCCGATTCACTTATAGGAAGAATAATTCCTACGACGGGCATATTTTCCGTTTCTGATATTCTTGCGAAAACATGGATGTCGAGAACAAGGGCTATAGCCGAAGGTGTATGGTATGACGAAATAGTAACACGACAAGCTATTGAATACTTTCCTCCATATTGTGCCATTAGGAAGTTGACCGATTTGCATAAGGAAATATATGTAGGATCGAATACTGATTATTGGTCAGATTGGTTCGATACTACTTTCACCTATGAGCTTTATATGGTTTACACTTATGCCAGAATAGCAGGGGGAAGTACACCAACTAAGAATCCAAATGAATATCCTCAACTTCCATTGTGGAGTTTTAATATCGAAGATGATAAGGTTGATAGATACCTACAAACAGATGTGGAAATACCCGCAGGAGCACAAGGTGATAGTGTAGCTATATTCGCAAGGGCAAAAGCAAAGTTAACTCGAATTGACGATGATGAGGTATCCTGGACGAAGGATTATTTTGTTAAATCGTGGAAGGTCGTTACAAAGCCTTCGTGGTTTGCGTATAAATCTCTAAGAACATTTCCTGCTCCGATTATAGTTATTGAGGAAACACATACCACTATACCATCTCGCTGGCACTATAGAATATCAATTACAGTACCGTCTGGAGCTGAATGGGAAAATGAAAATTGGGAATGGCGATTACGGTATCAGTATTCAACAACACACCCTCCTGTTCAAGACTTTAATGTTGATCCTAATAACGAATTTGTATTAACAAATGTTGCGGAACTTGAGCTAATTTGCAATACAAGGCTTGTATATTTAGATATTATAGTTGACATAATACTTAATAGGACGACCGATACGATAGACCGCCCGGTAGCAATAATAAGCCCACAAGCACATAAAAGAGAATTATTTACATAAGGTGGTACGAAATGGCTAAAGTCAAAACGATAAAAGATACAGCTATAAAACTATATAATGAAAAATACAGTATTGATTTTATATCTGAATTTCTCGGAACAGACATAATGACTGTAAAATCATGGGTATTCAAAGACGATCCTAAAAAACAATTTAAGAATATTGCTGAAATTCCAAACAAGAAGATCTCAAAAGAGAAACTTGCAGTAGTTCCTGCCATAAAAAGCCAATTTGCAGAAGATATGCCGGCGATAATAAAGGGACTTACTCTTGTAGGTTACAGTTTAAAACAAATTAGTGATAATATGCAGATTTCTGAAGAATCCTTAACGGAGATTGTTGAAAATATTAGTGATATAGCCGAAGCGTATAATTATGCAAAAAACACCATAAATATAAAAGTAGCCGAAACGCTTTTTTCGGCAATAATGCCAAGAGAATTACATGAGAAAACATTTAAAGTAGAAATTTCGGAAGATGGCTCTAAGAAGAAGGTTTTAACAAAAGAAGTAATAAAAGAATATGCAGGTAATGTGGAAGGCTTATTTAAGTGGCTTGAGGTTAATGTACCTGAGAAATGGAATACGAAAACTAAAGGCATTATGGATTTATTGCGGGATTGCGGTGTAATGCTTGTTCCTGAAGACGATAATGAAGAAGACTGGACAAAATCGGCTAAAGAACAACAAAGTGTATTAGTAGAGGTCATAGAGGATGAAAAAAGAAGAATAGACGATGAGTACAAAAACGAAGAATAATAGGGTTAGGGTGATTTGGTCGCCTTTGGCTGGAAGTCAGCGTTTAGTGTTATCATGCCCTGTAACACAAATATTTGTACATGGAAACAGAGGAGGAGGGAAGAGCCTCATTTTGCTTATGAAGTACGCAAAGTATGTCGGGAAGGGGTTTGGAACAGCGTGGAAGGGTATTATATTTAGAACTGAAGCTAAGGAGCTTGAAGACCTTGTGAATAAATCGAAAGACTTTTTTTTTAAAATATTCCCAGATGCAATTTATAAAGAGAGTGATAAAACTCGTAAATGGGTATTTGCCACAGGTGAGCAGTTATTTTTCAGATATGGTAAATCACTTTCAGATTATAGGAACTTTCATGGTCACGAATATCCTTTTATAGGGTTTGAAGAACTTACTAACTGGGCTACTTCAGATTTTTACTTCAACATAATGACTTTAAATAGAAGCCCGATGGAAGGCATTCCAAGATTTGTTATGTCAAATTCCAATCCTTACGGAATAGGACATCAGTGGGTAAAGGATTATTTTATTATTCCCGATCCTGTTGGTGGTCGAATCGTATCGGATTTCAACGGTAAAAACAGAAGAGTATCAATAAGAGTATCTTTAGTAGAAAATACGATTCTTCTCAAGAGCGATCCTGATTATATTTATAAACTGATGATGAATAAGCGAAACAAGGCTCTCAGAAAAGCATGGGTTTTTGGAGATTGGAATATTCAGGCAGGTGGTTATTTTGAATTATATTGGGATAGTAAGTATAATATAGTAGAGCCTTTTGACATTCCTAAAACTTGGTATATCAATCGGTCATTCGACTGGGGAAAATCCAAGCCGTTTTCTACCGGATGGTGGGCTGAAAGTGATGGAAGTAATGTTGTTTTGAAAGACGGAACAGAATTTCCTACCATACGGGGTGATTTATTTCGTATCTTTGAATGGTACGGATGTAAAGAAGGGGAAAGAAATGTAGGAATACAAATGCCGTCTATAGAAGTTGGTAAAGGAATTGTAAAAAAGGATGCTGTGGTTTACAAGCGAACAGGGATTGAAGTTGACGATGGTGTTGCTGATAGTCAGATATTTAGCGGAGAAGACTCGGTTTCTATAGCAGATAAAATGGCTTCTGTGGGATGTGACTGGAAACCGTCAACAAAAGGAAGCGGAAGTCGGGTAATAGGATGGGAACTTATGGCTACAGCCATGTATAACGCTAAGTCTCGTGAAGGTGCAGGTTTGTTTATATTTTCAAATTGTACTGCATTTCTTAGAACCGTTCCTAATTTGATGCAAGATGAAATCAATATGGACGATATAGATAGCTCTCAAGAAGATCATTGTGCAGATGAAACAAGATATAGAATAACAAGTAAAGTCTGGGGACTGGATGTGGGACACAGGCATAATTAAGGAGGAAACATGAATACTAAGCCGATAAATATAGAGTGTAATCCAAAATATGACGAAATGGTGTCTGTTTGGACACAACTATATATCACAACAGAATTAGGACAGACAGGTGTTAAGGCAAGAGGCGAAGAGTATCTTCCAATGACAGAGGGTCAGAAAGAAGACTTCAAAGAAGGAAATGGGATAAAGAGATATACTGCGTATAAAACCAGAGCTACATATTATAATTTTTGTGCCAAAACAATAAAGAAAGCTATGGGTTTAATGCATAGTAAAGACGCTACCGTTCAACTTCCTGAAAATATTAAGGAATGGGCTGAAAGTATTACTATAGACGGAGAAGATATTCATAGTCTAAACAGAGATATTAACAGCAGTCAGTTACTTTACGGACGCATAGGATTGTTACTGGATGTTACAGAAAAAACTAAATACCCTCATGTTGTTAAGTATTCCGCTGACTCTATTCTTGTATGGCGAGAATCAGTTATAGACGGTATTAAGAAACCTGAGTTTGTACTTTTAGACGAAAGTGGGTATGAGTTCAATATGGAAACCAAAAAATTTGAATATAAAGAGCAATTCCGCTTATTAGCACTTGCTAATAATATGGGAACGAAGAAAGTTTTTTATACTGTTGTTTTAGATGCGAAAGAATGGGGAAGCTGGGATATTGAAAATCCTGATATTGATTACGAGGGTCTCACTGTAGTAAAAACACCGAAAAAAATATCTTATATTCCTTTTGTTGTAGCAAATATAAAAACAAGTACAATGGCTATAGAGAAACCATTGCTTGTAGAATTAAGTGATTTATCCCTATCAGCATATAGGGCTGATGCTGAATATCGACAAGGTCTTTATTTACAGGCATTTGCCCTATTGTATTTTATTGGGTTTAGCGACAAAAAACTGAAAGAAAACGGAGTTCGATCTGATGGGTATGTCTCTACTGAAAACGCAAAAGCCAAAATAGGATATGCAAATGCCAGTGCAGACGGATTAGGAGAAATGAGAATGTCCTTAGAGTCGCTTAAAGTAGAATCAGAAGGAAATGGAATCGTGATTTCAGATAAGGAAGGCGTAGAATCAGGAAAAGCACTAACTACTCGAATAATGCTTCAAACTTCCGATCTTAAAGAAATAAGCTTAACTTGCGAAGAATCTATAAACAGAATATTAAAATGGGGAGCCGAATGGATGGGTGTTGAAGGTGTTTGTAGGTTTTCTGCCAATTTGGATTACAATCAAGAAAAACTACTTCCACGAGATTACCTTGATTTATGGAATGTATCTGTAGGTGGGGGAATTAGTCTAAGGAATGTGTATAGATGGGCATTACAGAACGATATGGCTGTAGAAGATACTTATGAAGAATGGCTCGAAAATATACAAGAGAGCTTGAATGTATTGGGATTTTCGTTTGGAGGAGCAGATTACGATGGTAAGGAAGCTATGTCTGAAAACGATGAGACAATAGAATAATGAAATTCAACGATCAAATATATGGAGAACTTACTTCTCATTCTATATTATTACTTGATTATATAAGATGGCTTCAGAAAGAAATTTCAAAAAAAACATTTCAAGGAAACAATGCTCTTAAAGTATTACTAATGAGCCATCTTTCGTCTATATCTCGATCCGAATCATTGAATAATAAGAATTGGAGGGATTTTGCCAAGTCCCTTAAAACAATCAGAAACACCCTTTTCTCGGCATTAACGCTTGATATAGAGAATCGGTCATCAGCATTCCTTAGAGAAGAGTCTCGGTACATTGTGGGGTTATTTAAAGAGATTAGTCCGGTTTATTGGAAGTGGAAACAATCTGCTGACAAAAAAGCCGAATCCATACCTTCGTTTGGAATGACTATTTCTGAACGAATGAGAGGAATAGTTGATAATGATTACAAGAAAATACTGATAAAAACAAAATCATTGTTTCAAGCAGGATATCCTATTCAGACTATAATAGCGTCTATATTAGGAGCTAAAAGTAGGAATTATGCAGGAAGTTCTGTCGGAATATCAAATAACCATGTACGAACAACAATAAGTACAACAATATCAGGAATTGCGGAATCTTCTCTTCGTGGTTTTTCTTCGGCTAATCAGGATGTTTTAGGGTT
>CBDVEF010000003.1:0-20489 GCA_965372935.1 uncultured bacterium
ATGAAGACGGAGACTCATCTCTGTCTCCTCCTGCATTATCATACGGATCAATAAAAGGCATAGATATACTTTTAAAAGCATCCAGTAAATATGGAAATAAAACATATGAGAAAGAATACACAGGTGTAACCTATCTCCGTAATGTCAATTAGGAGGAATGATTATGATAAGAAATAGAAAGGGCATTGCTTTAATTACAACATTGTGGATTATCGTTTTAATGACACTATTCGCCTCTGTCTATGTTCTTGTATCGAATATGGATATTTTTTCATCAATGATAATGAATGCTCAGAAAAGAGCTCTATTGAATGCCGAATCGGGAAAAAACTATTTTTTCTCTTTGATTCCCGGTTATGTATATACGGGAGACAGTACAAGAACATTAGCTACAACCAGTGATTCATTTAAAATCAATCCTGCCCCTCCTGATATAACACCTTATTCTTTGTCTGGATCATGGGGTTTGTCTTATTATGTGTATGTACTGAATAGCACTGGTATATTTTCCGCCGGTAATAAACGATATATAGATTCCCTTGATATAGGGCTTTCTTTAATGATTCCGGCGGCTGGTGCTACAAAGATGATAGGAAATACAATGTATTAATAAATGGAGGAATATATGAAAAGATACACTTTACTAACAATATTTTTAATCTTTACATTTAGCTCTCTTACGGCATTAACAATGCCGATTGCGGAAAAATATGATGCGGTGAATAGCAACATCGGGATTATGCAGATACACAGAACAATAGAAAAGACGGTAAACAGTCAAACCACAGTATATAAACAGATAATTGCAAAGGACGGAGATAGAATACTTTGTATCGATTATACGGGCAATACTCCCGATACAAATAATTATATTTCGATTCTTTATAGAGACGGAAATATATATGGTTTTGTTGAATATGAAGCGGCAAGAGGATTGAGAAAGGAACAATTTATCGGATGGCTAATAGCAGGTGTACAAACGGGAATGGATATTTTTTACGGACTGGATTGGGAGAGACCTGCTACACAATCATCTGCAATTGCTTATGAGGGGAGACAAAAGAATTATGCTGAATTTAGTTCGGGCAGCTATGAACCCTTATACTTCAAATGGGATAAGGTTGAAATGCGATATAATGATTATAACTATTATGCCGGCATAGGTTCTCTTCCGAATAATGTTACGATAGAAATAGGAAAAGAAAATATAATTGTCAGGTCTGTAACTATTGATCAATTAATCACAATCGATTTTAATATGTGGTTCGATCTTATTAAAGAAATAAATAATAATCAACCTGATGCATAGGAGGCAGATATGAAAAGGATATTATTAATTTTTAGCCTCATTTTTATACTCTCTACAGCATTTACGTATGCTGATGATACACAATTCTTCACAATCAGGGTTAGTCCCGATGTTTTCCTTATATTCGATACATCAGGTAGTATGGCATGGGATATGTATGGAAAAAATACATATGGTGACGGTTCGACCGGAGCAACATCTATAAATGTTAAAGCGAATTGGTATGATCTTAACGATAATGTTGTATATAATTGGGCAACGCTTAGTGTTCCCGAAAGGTTTCGAGGGATTGACAGAGATGGAGACAATCTTGCCAATGATGCGAGAATATATATAACAAAAAGTGCAATTATTCAAATACTCGATGAATATGGCGGTTTAATACGATGGGGACTTGCAAAATTTTATCAGAATGAAGGTGCTAATTCAAACCCGAATCAATATAACTATTCAATATATGAAACTGGTTTCAATAGATGGCTCTATTCCAGCAAAACACCAACTATTCAATATGATGGAGTTCAAACATCAACAGCCGAAGCTTCATTTGATATAGTTGAAGATATAACGCAGGCGCAGGGAGGGAGCAACCAATCTCAGATTAATCTTGTTCAGAGTTTTATTGACAATCAGATTCAGAATGATAATGATAAGAAAGAACTTCGAGCTGACGGTGGAACACCTACTGCAGGAGCACTAAAAGGAGTAAGATTGCATTATAGTGATATAGCAAAAACGGATAATGCAAAATGGTGCAGAAAATATTTTGTTGTTCTTATTACGGATGGTGAACCAAACTGGTGGGGAGGAAGGGATGTCTGTATGGCTGAAGCAACAAAGTTAAGGAATACATATGTTCCCGCCCAGGGTGGTGATACTGCATTATATATCGATGTTATGACTTATGTAGTAGGAGTCGGTCTTAGCGGAAGTGCAACGATGGATAGTATAGCAGCTCGAGGTGGAACGGAACATTACTATCCTGCAAACTCGCAGGAACAGGTTTTGGAGGCATTCAGAGAAATATTTTCGGATATATTGATGAAATCCGTTACATATACTGCGGTTAATCTCCCTGTAATAAGAAATATGAATACAAATTATGAAGACAGATTATATACAGCATATTTTATTCCAAGAGCTATCCCTAGATGGGAAGGACATCTTAAAGCATTCAGAATGCCTGCAAGCGGTATACTCGATTCAACGATACTCGATACGGCAATGATATGGGATGCACATACACAGTTATATAATATGACGCAGGACGATAGAACGAGATATATAATAAGAAACGGAACAATGACGAGTTTCGGTGCAATTTTACCGGCACAATGGGATACGATGTTGGGCATACAAACCGCATCTAATCCCGACTCCATGAAATTAAAACTGTTTAAATATATATATGGAGACTCGAATCATGCTAATCTCGGTGATATATTTCACTCGTCACCTCTTTTGATAGCAAAACCAAATGACTTTTATGAGGATGATGATTTTAGGAAATATAGAAATGCCAAGGGAATCGAACGATTAAACAAACGCATTGTACTATCCGGTTCGAATGACGGATTATTACATATTATAGATGATTCCACAGGTAATGAGCTTTACAGTATAATGTTTGAAGATGTTATTCCCGATCTTAAGGATATGTTACTTACAGGTCATAGATATTTTATAGATGGAGAACCAACGGCAGCTGATATATGGTTTCCCTCTATTCCTCTGGATACATTTAAGGATTCATCCGAATGGAAAACAATAGCCATTATTGGCAAAAGGCAGGGAGGAAGAGCTTATAATGCTCTTGACTTGACAGATACATATGGTCCCCAGTACAAATTTAATTTTACTTCGGAGATGGATACGATGCTCGGAGAAACATGGTCAAGACCAATGATATATAAAACAAAGATAAATGTTTCCGGTAGTAATGCACGCGATAGATTCTTCGCTTTCTTTGGCGGGGGATATTGGAATGATTCACTCAAAAACAATGTATATAATGATACGACAACAAATGTGGGAAGAGCAATATATATTCTAAATCTTTATAATATGTGCAATGGAGACTTTTCATTTAATAATGACCTTCAACATGGATATGCACGATTAACGGATGCTTCTATGTACCCGATGCCATCTGCTGCGACAGTTATCGATACTAATGGCGATTCAAGAGTTGATATACTCTATATCGGAGATGTAGCCGGACAATTATGGAAAGTAGATCTAACGGATACTACCGGCAATTGGGTTCCTCAATTGATTTTTGCAACGAATTCAGGCGGTAGTGCCGATTTAACTCAACCTATATTTTTCGCACCCGCAGTAACATTTGACGAACAACACAAACTATGGGTATTTTTCGGAACGGGAGACAGGGCGGAACCGATGAAAGAAAAGACAAAAAACTGGATAGTGGGTCTTTATGACGATGGTCTTACAACCGCCACGAAGAAAGATTTAGGTGATCTGGTGAATATTTCCGCTGATGCGGCAACATATAATAATGCAACCGCAGGTGTAAGTAACTTCGGTTGGAAATACGGATTTTATGATAATGCTTCTGCTAAAGAATCGCAGAAGGTGTTCTCCTCAGGACTTATGATTAGTGATACACTATACTTCACCGTATTTGATCCCGCAGTTACAATTGATATATGCGCAAGTGCAACGGGATATTCATATCTATATAAATTTAATGCCAAAAATGCCGGGCATGGTGCGGCAATAGGCATAGGAGCGGGCATACCACAGAGTCCGCAAGTAACAATGGATTTGAACGGTAGTGTCCAGCTGGTAATTACTACATCCGAAGGTGGTATATCTAGTTCAACCGTTGCTCATTACGGAACACTCAGGAGATTGTTATGGTGGAAAGAATTGTAAATGTCTTTCTGATAGCAAGCTTGTTATTATTTTTGTCATGCAATAAGAAGCAAGATAAAATTTCAAAAGGGATAAGAAGCGAGCTTGGTTCGGCAACTATTTCACCTGAGAATGCAAAAACAAATACAGATATATCCGTAAATATATCACTTGATATGAAGGATGTGACACTAAAAGACCTGGAATATAGTTGGTATATAAATGACAATGTGGCAAGTAATGACAGATTACTATCAAAGGCTCTATTTAAAAAAGGTGATAAAATTCAACTGAAAATATCATTAGGTGACAAAATGTCATATTCCAATGAGATTTCAATAAGGAATTCAGCACCTGTCACTAATTTTGCTAAGATTGTAAAAGAGAATAGCGAACTGTATATAAACGGGAAGTTCGATGACAATGATAATGATAAGGTAGATATAAATGTAAATTGGTATAAGGATAATAAACTGGTTAAAAATGGTAAATCCATTGCACTAAACGAGATAGGTAATGCAAAAAGCTTATATGCCATGATTATTCCATTCGATGGTTATGATTCGGGGGAGGCATATAAAACGGCTGAGTATAGTATTGTAAATGCATCACCAATGATAACAAGCACACCAGGTATGCACTTGGATGGAAATGCTTTTACATACAATGTGATAGCCGAAGATCCTGAAAATGATCCTATAACTTTCTCATTGGTCGATCCACCGGAAGGGGCGAATATTGATCCCTCAACAGGTATTTTAACATATATTGTTCCCGATAATTTTAAAGGAGATATCATTTTTAAAATAAAGGTTGATGACAATTATGGAAATTCCACAATGCAGCAATTTTCTTATACTATAAAATAAATTCTCAAATCCTATCTCATCAGGGGCTATTTTTAAGTAGCCCCTTTTTTGTTTGACAAAATATATTCAAAGATATAAAATAGTATAAAAGGAGGCTTTATGAGAGTTCTTATCCCTTCTACAAATGATAACCTTGATTCTATTATCGACACAAGATTTCTTCATGCAGCATATTATATAATATATGATGGTAAGGAATATGAGGTAATTGCAAATAATATAAACCATACACATCATCATAAGAGAGATATCGATTGGAATAAAATCGATGCCTTGATTATAAACAACATAGGTATAGAGGCATATAAAGAGATTAAGGATTCCAATGTAAAAATCTATCATAGCAGTAAAACCCCTATATCCTCTGCCTTTAAGATGTTTTATGATGGAGATTTGAAGGAAATCGATGAAAAGGAGATACTTGATTTAGCTCATAAGGGGGCCAAATCAACCAAAAGGAATAATGTTAAAGAGAAAAAGCTCAAAGCAAGAAGTTTCACTAAAAATAAATCGCATTTAGGAAGAGGGAGTGGACTTGGGAAGCGACATCATTAATGAGAAAGGAGAGATTAGCCACGAATTCACAAATAAATAGTAATAGACACCAGACATCAGACTTCAGACATCAGCCGAAAAGGGAAAGAAATAATCACGAATTTCACTAAGAGGAAGGGGGAATATTCCTTTCCCTTATATTTCACGAATTAGGGCGAATAATTATACGCCCCTACGATTACACTAATTTACGATTAACGATTTACGCTCTATGGCGTTGTCATTCCTGTATCCCTTCTTTGTCATTCCTGCGAAAGCAGGAATCTATCTTTAACCAAACTTTATCAGCAGAAGGGAGGGGGGTAAATTTCCACTATAACTTGACATATATTTGCTTATTTCATATATTAACATTATGATTATTTCCTGGAGGTTAAATGATTAAGTACAAAAGAATTGTCATAATATTGATATTATTAACAATTACAACATCTTTTCCCTTTATAGAAGCGAGTATTCTTTCACAAATGAATAAAACAGAAAACAGTAATATACTACGAGCCAGAGGGAGATTTGACAAATTAAATGATTTTTTTAAAGAGTATCCTGAATACAGGCAATTCATAAGTGCTCCGTATTCTCCACCACCCACTATGAAAACACATTCATTTAATATGACAAGGGATGATGCAATAGATACGATTAGAGTCCTTGTCATAAGAATAGAATTCCAGAAGGATACGACACCGATGACAACAGGAGATGGTACATTTGCTGATACAGCGTATGGTGAACCCTATACAACAAATCCAACAAGTGGGAAAATAGAACACAATCTTGCTTACGATCCTCCTCATGATTCGATCTACTTTCACAATCAGATGTTGGCTTTACAAAACTATTATTTGAGTGATTTCGATGGTAAATTATTTATAGAATGGGATCAATACCCAAAAACTCAATTTGGGGGTTATACATTCCCTCATAAAATGCAATATTATGGTGATCTCTATGATATTGCAGGGGGGCTTTTCAAATTAATGGAAGATGCAATTAGGGAAGCAGATAATGATCCATCCGATACAATTCAATTTGGGCAATATGATTCCTATATAATCTTTCATGCAGGTAGTGCATGGCAAAGTGATATGGGTGATTCACCATATGATATACCTGCTGTTTACATAAAAGGTTCAGATATTATAGGGGGTAGAGGAGGAGACAGATATATGACAAAGGATGGTACAAATGTAATGGATGCGATCATATATCCGGAAACTGCAAGACAGGACGGGGATACATTATCAGGTTTACAAGGTGGACTGGCTCATGAATTCGGACATCAGCTTGGTATGATAGATCTATATGATATTTCCTATGAAACAATGGGTTGTGGAGGCTGGGCTTTAATGGGAACGGGAAACTGGAATGTAAATGGTCTTATTCCACCTCACCATATGGCATGGCACTCCTCATTTCCTGTTTATGTTCATCCGCATACGAACCCGTCTTATCGAAGGGTTTTTATAGAACCGGTTACTATTGATCATGATACAACAGGTTTAAGAATACAAAGAAGAGGAGGGAATGAAGATAGTATTCCTAAAATATATAAGATCCCGATTAATTCACATGAATATTATATTATTGCCAATAGAATTGCATATATATCACCTGATACCATTTCTTCGAATCCAGATTCAAATGGGTTAAGGGTATGGAAAGATGGTGTTCTGATTAAGGTAAATGATTATGACCAGGGATTACCTTCCGATTATGGGAGGGGTGGGCTTGCAATATGGCATATAGATGAAAATGTTATTGACTCGATGATTGAGATGAATGCTGTAAATGGGGGAACAATTCATGGCATTAAGATGGTCGAAGCAGATGGAATTCAGGATTTTCAACGACCTCTTTGGAATATTTTCAGCTCGATTGAAAATAATGCAGCTTTTTACGGTACCCCTTATGATCTTTACTTTTCCGGGAATAATGATAGCTTAACTCAATATAGTACTCCAAGGAGTCTTGATAATAATAATGGTTATACAAGAGTAAATATAAAGAATGTAAGTATTGATAGAAATATAATGACATTTGATGTTTCGTTCAATTGGAAACAGAAAGGTTTCCCCGTCCAATTGGATACGGTAACAGATGTAAATTCTCCACTTGTTTATGACCTTGATGGGGATGGGATAAATGAAATTTTACAGAATGGTGTTGCTGGTGAGATATATATTTTTGAACCTGATGGTACACCGTATATGAATACGATAAATGGTCTGGCAACAAGAATGAGTGGGAATGAAGCATATACCGGGAATGCAATAGGGGATATTACAGGGGATGGTAGACTCGAAATAGTGTCGACATCAACGGATGGGAAACTCTATGCCTATCATGCTGATTCACTTAGCCTTGCCCCATTCCTCAGGAGGGTGGCAGGATTTCCATTCGCAACTGGAGAAATGATTTTAGGCGCCCCGCTTCTTGCTGATATAGACGGTGATTCAACAGATGAAATAATTTTTGGATCAAACAACAACTATCTTTACTGCCTGAATTACAATGGAAGTATTCCTGAGATCAAATGGAAAGTATATATGACCCAATGGATGTGGGGAACGCCTATATACTATAACGATTTTATTTATGCTCTATCGGGTGATGGCAGATTATTCAAAATCGAAGCAGAGAATGGTGATACCGTATGGACAAGAGGTGAATCTTCAATATGGCAAACCACATCGAGTCCGGTAATGGGTAATATTCAAAATAAGGATACAATGACTATTTTTTATACAAATGCTAATAATGAGATGATACTTATTGATGAATTTGGAAATGTAAAATGGAAAAAGGTGATTAAAGATACTGTCAATTATCAAACATTTTACTCAACACCAGCTATTGGCGATATTAACAAAGACAATAAACCGGAAATAATTTTTACTGCTGGGGGAAAAGTATTTGCAGTACATTCGAATGGGATTATAATGTCTGGCTTCCCCGTTGAAATCGATACTGAAGTAATTCAATCATCTGTAGTACTTGGCGATATCGATGGTGATGATACAATTGATATTGTTGTAGCTGCTCCTTGCGGGAATGTACATGCTATAAATTATCATGGAAAAGATGTAATCAATTTCCCAATGAGTTTAGGTAGTAAATGTTTCTCTACACCGGTTCTTGCCGATATTGATGGGGACAGGGATATGGAGTTGTTGGTGGGAGATGAGGGGAATCAACTAAATGTTTTCGATCTTTCCGTTCTTTTTGATTCTTCTAATGTAACATCTCCGTTTCAGCACAAGAATATTAAGCATAATGCACTATATATTTTTTCATATGATAATACATCTAATGATTCACTTCCTATTCTAAAAGAAAACAGTTTTTACATATATCCAAATCCCGTAATAAGAGATAATCTAAAGGTAAGACTTACATTAAATCATATTGCACATATTAAATATATCGTATTTGATGCATCTAAGAATGTAAGGCAGAAAGGAGATATTTATATTAATGATATAAATATCCCCAGTGAATTTCTAATTGAAACGGATATGTTGGGTAATGATCTTTACATTATACAGATAGAGCTTTCTACAGGTGATAAAGTTGAAAAATATTATAAAAAGTTATTAATAGCGAGATGAGGTGATTGATGAGTAAATATGTGAAAATCCTATTGATTTTAATATTAATTATAACTATTACACTACCAATGATAGCAAAAAATAGAACATTAGCAATTGGTATGTCACTTGTTTTACCTGGAAGTGGGAATCTTTATATGGGGGCTAAGGAATCTTCATTTTATCATTTTGGGGCAGAAGCACTTGTACTTAGTGGTTTATTAATTACAAATAGTTATAGAAATGCCTATATAGATAATGCATTAAAATATGCAAATCTTTATGCCGGATCATCATTTATAAGGAACAAAAATTATCTAACAGGACTTGAATGGTATATGACTCATAACAGCTATAATGAAGGCGTTAGAGTTGATGCAAGGAACCTTTATCCGGATAATCTTGAGCAGCAGAGAGTATATATTGCGAAACATTCTATAGCTGATTCATTGGGGTGGAGCTGGCAAAGTGAAAACAGTATGAATAAATTCGCTTCATTTATGGAAAATTCAAGGAAGATTAAATTTGCCACTTGGGCAATTGCGTCAAGTTTGATTGTAAACAGAATTATAAGTGTATTTATAACAATGCCAGAAAACAGACCAATCAATGTGGAAATAATTAATATCGGGGATGGGATAAGAGGTTCTATTGTCTATAGATTTAAATAAGATAAGAAATCGGATAGTTTACTTAATCAAAGCAAATTATAAAACTATTTTATTATGGATTCTTATAATTGTTTTTATTAAGGTAGCTTTTCATTTTCATATACATAAATCAGTAATTACAGCGGTTGTTTTAATATTTGGTATTGTAGGACATGCTTTTACGGGACTTTTAGGGTTGATAAGCTATATTCCCGTTATAGGACCTATGATTGCCCATGTAATTAGTTTACCTCTTTTCTTTCTTATTAACGGGATAACATATATTGCCACAATGCTTTTTCTAAGAAGAAAAGGAGGTAAGAAAGATGTCGTTATTTCAAGGAGCCTTACAAATGCGTTACTCATTGGAATCATTATTGGATTCATTCTCGGCAAACTATTTTAAGTATTTTCTTATTGTTTTTATTTTCTTGTCTGTTTTTTTGAATGCAAATGCTCAGTATTTTGGTAAGAATAAAATTAAAACGAAAAATATGTCCTGGAAAATGATTGTTACCGATCATTTTCAAATATACTATTATCAAGGAGGTGAATATCTTGCTCAATTCGCTTCTAATATTGCAGAAGACTCATATAAAGAGATATCTGATGATCTTTCATGGCAAATAAAGAGAAAAACTCCTATTCTAATTTACAATTCTCATAGTGATTTCGAACAAACGAATGTATTACCTTATATTATTGAAGAGCAAGTAGGTGGTTTTACCGAAATATTTAAAAGCAGAATAGTTATTCCATTTGACGGTTCATATGAAGCATTCAGGCATGTAATAAATCATGAACTAACCCATGCATTTCAATTTGATATACTATATGGCAAAAATATTGCCGGGACTATAATAGCTCAAACTACAATTGATATTCCCTTATGGTTTATAGAAGGTATGGCAGAGTATGAATCAAGATGGCTTGATCCGGAAACCGATATATTTATGCGTGATTTGATTATCAATGGTAAATATGTAAAAATACAGGATCTTTGGATGTATGGGGGGTATCTGATTTATAAAGAGGGGCAGATGATAGAATATTATCTAACGGAAACCTATGGGAAAAAGATATTGGGAGATATCCTATTCAAATGTAAAACGGAGAGGGGATTTGAAAAAGCAATAAAGAGTTCGTGTGGGCTTAGTTTGGCAGATCTTGATATAGAATTTCAAAAGTATTTAAGAAAAAGATACTGGAAACATTATGATAATAAAAGCGAATATACTGATTTTAGTATAAAGGTTACAAAGGGAGACAGTACATATTATAAAGATGTTGGACCTGCAATAAGTCCCGATGGTAATTATATTGCTTTTTATTCAGATAGAACCGGAAGATATAGCATTTTTCTTAAGAATATTTTCACTAATGAAACAAAACTTGTAATAGGTGGAGAACGGACTAAAGAATATGAACAAATGCATATTTTGAGACCACATATAAGTTGGTTAAATAGAAAAAAAGCTTTTGCATTTATAACAAAAGCGGGTGAATCTGATTGTATTCATATTTATAGTATTGAAAAACGTAAAGTTATAAAGAGAATAAAGATTAATCTTGATGCTATGTTTTCACCTTCTATTTCAGAGAATGATGAATTAATTGCTTTTGCCGGAATTAATAATGGAATGGAAGATATTTATATATGTGATTTGAAATCAGGCAAGAAATATAAGAGGTTAACATATGATAAATATGATGATAGAAATCCTCTGTTTATTAACGATTCGGTAATTGTCTTTATTTCAGACAGACCTGATAAGGATTGTAATTGGCAATATGGAAAATACAGAATTTATACGCTTAACATTAATGATAATATAATTAAAAAGGTGTCGGATAAAACATTTTATAATATATCGAGACCCACATATTCTGATGATTATATCTATTTTACAAGTAACGATGAGGGATTCGGGAATATTTTTAAAATGAATTTATCAAATGGTGATATGGAAAAAATATCGGATGTGATGTTTGACATAGGTAATATTTCAGTATCTTCAAATGGTAAGTGGTTTACTTTCGATGGTGTGGAAGGGATGAGAAGAAATATTTACCTTATCAAGAATGTTTTCAACCTTACTTCAAAGGATATTACACCTATTGAATTTAATAAACGTTATACCGATAGCATAGGTATGATATTCCCCAAACATAAAGCAAAGAACGTTTTCAGTACAGATGTTGCAATGGGCTATATTGGATATTCATCATATGGAGGGGTTTTTGGACAGGGGGCATTTTTATTCTCGGATCTTTATGGTGATAATGAATTAATACTTCAAATGGATCTTGGTAGCTATAACATATTTGATGGCAATTACTATTTGCGTTATATGAACTATAAGGGTCGATTCAATAAAGGGATAGCTATTTATAAATTTAATGAGTTATACTATTATAACCAACCTATTTCTGTTAGAATTCTTAATAATTACGGCACATCGGCATATGTTGATTATCCATTTGATAAATTTACAAGGATTGAGATGAGTTTGAATTATGATTATTACATTGACTCGATTATTAGATACGATGACATTACAGAACAATGGTACATCGCTGGAACTTATTCTTATCATGGTCTATGCCCTTCAGTTGCATTTGTATATGATAATGCTTTAATAGGATATATGGGGGGCATAGCAGGTAATCTGTTCAGGATTGAAGCACAGAGAACCGTTATGTTTAACAGTGATATGATTGACTATTATTCCTTGAGTACTGATTATAGACATTATGTTACATTTGCAAATAAATACACACTTGCGACAAGGTTATTAACTTATGCGGGGGGTGGCAGAAAGACTCCTGTTTATACTATAAGTGGGCCAGGAGGTCTTAGAGCATTTGATTATGGAGAAGTAGCAGGGACTTATTTATGGTTATTCCAGAATGAATTAAGATTTGTTTTTCTCAAAGATATTATATTTGATAGCCCTATACCATTTCATTTCGGGAATATTAATAGTGCTTTATTTATGGATATAGGAAGTGGATTCTATGATTTCGGTAATTATACCCCTTTTGAGAAATCCGGTGGTTTTTATCAACTTAAAGATATAAAAGCGGATATTGGTGTGAGTTTGCGGTTGAATTTGGGTATAGCCTTAATTATATTCGATATTTCAAGAGAGGCGAATCTATTTCATCTTGAGGGAAACACTATTTACTCTCTTTCATTGGGTGGAATATATTGATAACAGATTATCGCCTGTCGTAAATTTGTAAACAATAGACGATAGATATCAGACAGAAATATGGAAGAAGAGAGAATTATTTCCCGAAATTAAATATTTTATACATAGAAAAGAGAGAGAATAATCTTAATTTCACGAATTTAATATTCCAGATTGATCCCAATATTTGATTATAATAATTCAATATCATATGAGAGATTTACACCTGCTTTTTTTAACATAGCTGAAACAGAACAATATTTATTTTCTGATAATTCTATTGCTTTCGTAATGTTGGGTTTATACCTCTCATCTGCTTTCATTCTGTATATAAGATGTATATCTGTATATACTTTTGGATGTTCAATAGCTTTCTTATATACTATTTCAATCTCAAATGCCGAATATTCTACTTTCATTTTATTCATTATTGAAATGACATCTATCCCCGTGCATCCTGCAAGTGCGTGTAAAATGAGTTCCATCGGCGGAATGGCACTGTTTGTACCATTTTGATAACTGGAATCCATAATAATAGAGTGACCTGAAGGTCCAATGCCTATTAGTCTATAATTATCAACATTTTTAACAAGTATTCTATTTTCCATATATCCTCCTTATATAATATGTATTATATAATAATTTACATTTAATTCAAGTATGATATTACAATTATAGTAGATAGGCATGGATATGTTAATCAATTTAAGGATAGAGGAAAGGATTAAATTCATTCCTTTCTGTTTCTCTTCTGCGTGACTGCCTGTGCCAGCACGGCAGACAAACCAATCTGATAAAGTTTAGTTAAGGATAGATTCCTGCTTTCGCAGGAATGACAAAGAAGGGAGGCAGGAATGACAACGCCATAAGAGTGTAAATCGAAATTTGATGTAGGGGCGAATAATTATTTGCCCTTGTCGCTTTCCAATTTGTGTAATTAGTCTTCAATTCGTGAAATTAAAGTTATATTTGTTCTCTTCTCATTTGTGTAATTCGTGATTATTCCCCCTTACTTCCTCGCCCTTTACGGGAGAGGACTGAAGTGAGGGTGATAATAAGTATTTAAGTAGGAAGTGAGAAGTAGGAAGTTTAAAGATGAAAATCGAAAAACGGGAACGACAATTGCCAACGGGAACGGAATAATGAATAGGAAATGGTAAATATTTTTCAAATTAAGAGCAATTGATAAATCTATTCCGTTTTTCAGTGGCAAGAGAGGGATAGTCATATTAGAATTTCTATAGCAAAAGTGGTAAGTATGTTTAGACTACTTGCCGATATTAAAATTATAAAATGTTACATAGTAGGTATTGCAAAATATTATGTTGAAAATTTTTTAGAATATGGTATAATCCACACAAATGGAGGATTAAGTTTTGCCAGATATTAAGGATATTTTAGTGGAAATGGGTATCAATACATTACCAGAGATTCAGAATGCTTCCATAGGGGATATGAAAAGCTTTATTGAATTATATGGGTATCCTCTTGAAGTATTAATAGGTGATAGAACAGTAATACTCCATGATAAAGGTGATCTTGAGAAAATAAAAAATAAAATTTCAGAAAAAGATATTAGAGTAATTGCAAAAAAGAGTTTTAACAATACAATGAATTTAAATTTGCATATTGATTTTGGTTCTGAAGATGCATTTATACATATTGCAATTGAGAGTGGTCAAAATAGGGATTATGTTAAAGTACATCCATTTTCAATGTTATCCGATTTTAAATTGGAAAAAACATTTGTAAAAGACAAAGGATTAAGGAAATCACTAATCTCCTGTTATAATGCATTTATCCGATCCGATTTGTTACACCTTCATGTTGAATTGATAAAAACCGAGAAAAATATATATTTCTCTGTAGAAAATCCTTTTAATTTTTCACATATTGTTACAAAAAGTGATATTGTAATTATATGTAACAATGAGGTAATCGGGGAGTATATAAATGATACATTTAAAAGATATGGCACAGAAGCAAAAATATGTAATATAAATGATATAAAAGTAAAATCTTTAGAGGGGAAAAATATATTAGCAGTAATTATTAATGACAATGAGAAAATGATTGATAGATATATAAAGGAAATTGTCAAAATATCGAAGTCGGACAGAAGTCTGTATTGTATATATATTGGCATGAAAGAAAAGGTATTTAAAACAGCACTAACAGGACACAATATTATGTTTATTGATTCTCCATATGCATTTATGAGGAGGATGTTTATCGTAATGTGAGCAATTTAGTATTTAACCTACAAAATAAAGATAAAGTTGTTTATATTGGATCGGAATCTGCAGATTTTTATTGTAGTTTCGATTATGAAAGATTTGTTGATTTTAATGATGATATTTTTAATGGTAATTATAATATTTGGTATATAGATGATAAAATGAAAGATGAAAATCTTATTTTTGATATTATTGATCTAAGTCCTAAACTTGTAATTCTTGGTGATGCTATAATCAGTTATGCGATTTTTAAAGAACTGATACTTTATGCTAAAATAAAGAATGTTCAATTTCTAGGCCCATATTCTGATGGTTTATATCAGCATACGGATTATATTGGCACTATTAATCCTGAAATGTTTAAAAATAATTCAGGACATTCCATTATATCAAGTAATAGATATATACCATATATGATCGAGAAGGAATTGTCATGGTATAATATTGGTTTATCATATTGCATAACTCTTGGCAGGGGAGAAAATCTTTGTGCTGCTTATAAAAACTCATTGCAGGAGCTTATAAATCTTAAAAGTTGCTCTTCTATAATTCTACACCTTGATCTAAATAATTTCATAGATTTTGATATTGCGGAATATATAAAGGAAAATGCAATGAAACATATAATTGTTCTTATAACCGGACGAAATAAATTTTCGCACAGGAGTTATAATTTTGTAAAAACATTCAGAGAGAATAATATAGATATATGTTTAGATATAACTGAGGTCGTAAACTTAATAAAGAAAACAATTTAACGGAGAGTGTATAATGAACAAATTTCAGATATTTGTAAATACAGATTTTTGCAAAGGGTGTGGACTCTGTGTTGCATTTTGTCCGAAAAAAGTTTTAGAACTGGACAAAAACACGGGGAAAAGCACTCCAATAAGAATAGAAGATTGTATCGGCTGTAAAACATGTGAAAATATGTGTCCTGATTTTGCAATTGCCGTAGAAAAAGAGGGTGATCCCTCCCCTTATGAAAAGATGAAATCAGGCGGGGTTAAGGAAGATTAATTGAGAATTATAAATGCTAAAGATATTGAGGAATCAGTATACAATTTAACTATTCAAACGGCATTTAATATTGATAAAAAAGAGGAAGATTATCTTAAAATAGCCATTAATGAAGAAAAAAACGATATTGCAAAAGGTGTTATTAAAGATATATTAAATAGTGCTGAAATTGCGAAGAAAGAGAGAATACCCCTGTGTCAGGATACAGGGACAGCAGTATACTATGTCGAAATCGGCAATGAATTGATGGTTAAAGGTGATTTACTTAAAGATGCAATAAATAATGGTATGAAAAGAGCATATAATGACGGGTATTTGAGAAAATCAATAGTAAATGATCCATTATTTAGCAGGACTAATACAGGTGATAATTCCCCTGCAATGATTCATTTTGATGAAATTAGGGGGGATAAACTGAAAATTACTTATATTGCAAAGGGTGGAGGGAGTGATAATGTTAGCAAGATCTGGATGTATCAACCGACTGAGGATTTAGAAATTATTATGAATAATATTGTAAATTTCATAAGGGATAATGGTATGAATGCATGTCCTCCTTTAGTCGTGGGAATTGGGATCGGAGGAACATTTGACTATGCTGCTTTTCTTGCAAAGAGGGCATTGACTCGACAGTTGAGAGAACATAATAAAAACAACGATTATGCAGAACTTGAAAAAACTCTATTTGAAAGGATAAACAATATCGGACTTGGTCCTATGGGATATGGTGGAAAAACAACTGCATTAGCTGTTCATATTGAATATGCCCCCTGTCATATAGCGTCTCTCCCTGTAGCGATCAATTTAAACTGTCATTCACATAGAACGGGTAAAATCATTTTATGAGAGGGCAAGGATTTGATTTGCAAAAAGACATTAGTAGTATAGAAAATGTTAGAATGGGAGATAGATTGTTGATAAGTGGTATTATGTATACAGTAAGGGATAAAGTACATAGAAAAATATCAGATAATATTAGAAATAAAGAATCATTGCCTTTTGATATAAAAAACTCAACTATTTATTATTGTGGCCCTTCTCCAAAACCCGATGGTAAAATTATCGGTGCATGTGGTCCGACAACAAGTAAAAGGATGGATCGATTTACACCTCTATTACTCGAAAACGGTTTGAAAATAATGATAGGCAAAGGAGATAGAGGGGAAGAGGTAAAAAATGCAATTGTTAAAAACAAAGCCCTTTATCTTACTGTAACAGGTGGTGCAGCTGCACTTCTTGCATCACATGTAATTGAATTTGATCTGGTTGCCTTTGATGATCTTGGCCCGGAGGCTTGTTATAGAATGGTAGTTGTTGATTTCCCCTGTATTGTCGCTATAGACAGTTCGGGTGCAAATATTTATAATAAAAATGGGAGTTGTATATGAGCAAAGTTAAGTTAACTCAGGGTGATGAAGCCTGTGCTTTAGCAGCTATTGATGCTGGATGTAGATTTTTCGGTGGATATCCGATTACTCCTGCTTCGGATATTGCTGAGTTACTGTCTTTATTATTGCCAAAGGTTGAAGGAAAATTTATACAGATGGAAGATGAAATTGCAAGTATGGCTTCAGTTATCGGGGCAAGTCTCGCAGGAGTAAAATCTATGACTGCAACGAGTGGCCCGGGATTTTCATTAAAACAGGAAAATCTTGGTTTTGCTATCATTGCAGAGATCCCAACCGTTATAGTTAATGTGCAAAGGGGAGGTCCATCTACAGGATTACCTACACTGCCATCACAGTCGGATATGATGCAAGCAAGATGGGGAACACATGGCGATCATG
The DNA here is from genome assembly GCA_965372935.1 of uncultured bacterium. GTDB lineage: Bacteria > Hydrothermota > 32-111 > QNBC01 > QNBC01 > JAGLYS01. The sequence goes on from CBDVEF010000003.1 coordinate 18,089, forward strand.
AAATAATTGCTATTATCCCAAACTCCGTTAAAGAGGTATATTACGAGACAATTAGAGCATTTAATTTATCTGAAAAGCTCAGGACACCAGTTATTTTGTTAATGGATGAAGTCATAGGACATTTGAGTGAAAATTTTAAAATACCTGATTCACATACACTTAAAATTATTAATAGAGAAAAAACAACAAAATCCCCTGGAGAATATTTCCCTTATGATGAGACCGAGGGGCTTATCCCTCCATTGGTTCCGTTTGGAGAGGGTTACAGATATCATGTAACCGGGCTTGTTCATGATAAAACAGGTTTTCCTTCCACTCATGAAGATCAAGTATTCAAACTAATAACCCGACTGAAAGATAAAATTCTAAAAAACAGAAATATTATTGATAAATATGAAATTATAAAAGAGGGTAATGAAAAGATTGGAGTGTTTGCATATGGTAGTACTGCCAGGACAATGACTGAAGCAAAAAATAGATTAAAAGAGCAAGGGATAAATATTGCCACAATGAGACCAATAACAATATGGCCTTTCCCCGGGAATGCTCTTAATGAATTTTCTAAAGGGCTTGATAAAATTATTGTAGCGGAGTTAAATTGTGGTCAGATCGTAGGTGAGGTGATTAAATATGCTGACAAGAATGTTAATATTATATTGCTAAATAAATACACAGGTAGATTGATCTCTCCTCAAGAGATTGTTGATAAGGTAATGGAGGCATAGATGAACACTGATATAAAATTAAAATATTTAAGAACAAATAAATTGCCGCATATTTGGTGCCCTGGTTGTGGACATGGTATAATTCTCGGAGCAATTGCAAAATCTTTTGATAAGGTAGGATGGGAAAAAGATGATATTGTTGTTGTTTCCGGAATCGGTTGTTCAGGAAGAACTCCAGGATATATAGATGCAAATACTTTGCATACAACTCATGGTAGAGCACTGGCTTTTGCAACTGGTATCAAAATGGTAAAACCTAACCTGCATATAGTAATTATAATGGGAGATGGAGATGCTTCGGCAATTGGGGGCAACCATCTTATACATGCAGCGAGAAGAAATATCGATTTAAATGCAATTGTTTTTAACAATAAAATCTATGGGATGACAGGTGGGCAATATTCTCCCACTACACCACAAAAAGCAAAAGCAAGTACAGCTCCATATGGTAATATTGAGCCAAATTTTGATCTCGTAAAACTTGTAAAAGGTGCCGGTGCAACTTATATAGCAAGAGCAACTGCATATCATATAGCATTACTTGAGAAATGTATTTGTAATGCCTTTACTCACAAAGGGTTCTCGTTTATCGATGTTCTTACAACCTGTCCAACGCAATATGGAAGATTAAATAAGGTGAAATCACCCGAAGGTAATTTATTAATGATTAAAGATAATACTATTTTAAGGTCAAAAGCAGAAAGCCTTACAGACGAGGAAATTGGCAACCGTATTATTATCGGTGAATTTGTAAACAATAATGATATTAGGGAGTATACCGAATTATATACTGATGAAATTATAAAGAAGGCAATGAATAAGGAGTAATCGATGAGAACTGAAATTAGATTATGCGGATTTGGTGGACAGGGTTTAATTCTCGCTTCGAAAATTCTTGCTCAAGCAGCCATTATAGATGGGAAAATCGTAACACAATATCAAACATATGGTGCTCAGGTAAGAGGCGGGACAATAAAGGGGGATATTGTTATCTCAGATAGTGAGATAAATTATCCAACTGTTTTGAGTCCAGATTTTTTTATTGCATTGAGTCAGGATGCATATGATAAGTATAGCTGTACAGTTAAGGATGAAGGAAAAATAATCATTGATCCCTTTTATGTCCATAAGGTTGATAGAGATCATATGGCTATACCTTTTTTCGAGACGGTTAAAGAAAATTTGAGTTCTACTTTACCATTAAATATGGCAGTAATTGCATTTATTGCTGAATTTACTGGTGTTGTATCTGAAAAATCGGTTCATAAATCTGTACTGGAAAAAGTTCCACCTCACACAGTAGGCTTAAATATGCAAGCCTTACAATTGGGAGTTAACATTGCCAAGAGATATAGGTGAAAAAATCCAAATAAGATATAAAGGAAAAGTTTACTCATTTAGCAAGCCTACCAAAGGGAAGGATTTAATTAAAAAATTAAATATTCCGAGAAAAAATCTAATAGTTGCAATAGTTAAAAATAACAGATATATAAGATTATCAGATATTATTGATAGTAATTGTATGGTCGATTTTATATATCTGGATAGCGTTAACGGAATGAGGATATATTCATCGACATTCTTTATAATATTATTAAAAGCATTTTATGGTCTGTTCCCTAATGGGCAACTTGTAATCGATCATTCAATCTCTAAGGGCTATTATTGTTATCCAG
>CBDVEF010000004.1:0-20246 GCA_965372935.1 uncultured bacterium
GTTTAAAAAAGCCAGTGAGCTGAAGAATAAAATTAATAGCATTAGTGAAGAACTTGAAAAAGAAACAATTGAAAGTATTGTTGGTGGAGGTTTGATACAAATTTCAGCCAATGGAAAAGGTGATATCAAATCAATTAATATTGATGATTCTTTACTTAATATAGGGAAAAAAGAAATTCTTCAAGGGTTATTAATATCATGTATTCAATCTATTCAAGAAAAGGCAAGGAACAAAACAGAAGAAAAAATGAGACAATTCCCTATTGACATTCCTGGTTTTCCTTTTGTAAAATGAATTTAATTGGCAAATTACAGGACGCATTTAAAATATTGCCAGGGGTCGGGAAACGAACAGCAGAAAGATTTACCTTTTTTACTATTAAATCAGATACAAATAAAATTGAAAATCTTGCTAAACTTCTTCTTGAGGTAAAAGAAAAGCTTCACCCCTGTAAAATATGTGGTAATCCTACTACAAACGAAATATGTTCAATCTGTTGTAATAAGAGTAGAGATCATTCAGTTATATTGGTAGTTGAGAACATTGAAGATCTATATCATATAGAGTCAACATGTCATTTTGATGGAGTATATCATATTTTAGGAGGGCATCTTTCTCCTCTCGAAAATATAAATCCAGAGGATTTAAATATTAAGCCTTTAATTAATAGAATAAAATCCAATAGAATTAATGAGATAATATTAGCATTAAACCCTAACACATCAGGGGAAGTAACATCGTCTTATTTGTATGAATTATTAAAAATATATAATATAAAAATTACAAAACCATTAATAGGATTACCCTATGGAAGCAATATAAACTATCTTGATAAATACACATTAATACAGGGAATTATTGAGAGAAGAGAGCTTAAGGAATGACAAATTTGCTTGACTTTTTAATATATATCGGTTATTTATAATAATAATATTATTTATTGAGAGGTGTACTTGTCTTTTCAGATTTTTGAAAATGATTTTTGGGCAATAAATGAAACAATAACAAAATTGCTTAAAATGACAAATGCAATAGCTGTTTTATTGATAGATAAAGCAGGACAATTGATTACAAGTACGGGTAATATATCACAAATTGATACAACCTCTTTTGCATCACTTTCCGCTGCGGATTTTGCAGCAACAAGTCAATTGGCAAAACTTGTCGGAGAAAATAATTTTAATACTCTTTTCCATCAAGGTGAAAACCAGAATCTTTATATCCAATTAATTGCTGATAAGGTAATATTAGTTGTAATATTCGACTCACGGACAAGTCTTGGTTTAGTTCGTGTCCGTATTAAACATGCAACAGATGAGTTGAACGCCATCATACTTGATATTGTGGAAAAAATTAATTCGAATAAAGCCAATAACATAATTGGTCTTGATACGGATTTTAAAGAACAGGCAGAAAACGAATTAGATGAACTTTTTAAATAGATCGGAGGACAAATTTGTCTCTTATAAATTATGCATCAAGAGAAATAAGTTGTAAAATAGTATACTACGGGCCTGGTCTGGGGGGAAAAACTACAAATATAAAATATATATATTCGAAAATCTCCCCTAATGCAAAGGGTAATCTTATCAGCCTTGCTACCGAATTGGATAGAACACTTTTCTTTGATTTTTTACCTGTAAATTTGGGAAACATTAGAGGTTTTAAAACTCGATTTCATCTTTATACTGTACCAGGGCAAGTATATTATAATGCTTCCAGAAAATTGATATTAAAAAGTGTTGATGGTATTGTTTTCGTTGCAGATTCCCAGGTAGAAAGGTTTGAAGATAATATAGATTCATTACAGAATATGCTTGAAAACCTTCAGGAATATAATATAAATCTATCAACCGTACCAATAGTTTTGCAATACAATAAAAGAGATTTACCAAATATATCAACTGTCGATGAACTTGAAAGAGTCCTTAACCCCCCAAAATTACCCTCTTTTGAATCTGTAGCGGTACAGGGAATCGGTGTTTTCGAAACGCTTAAAGCAATAAGCAAACTTGTTATCAGGAATCTTAGCTAAATATATCTATAATATAATTTTTCAAATTCTCTTTAATGCTTGTAAATACCAATAAAGGTTTTTCAATCCTATTTCTTGATATATCCTTTAATTTTTCATAATCAGTTAAATATTCGGATTCTACTTTGCTAATGGCTTCTAATATATATAAACTTAGTTCCGCAATATTGCTTCTGATAAAATTACTTTCAGTATTATCTATCTCCCAATCATTTTCTTTAATAAAACCTAATATGTCTTTATAAAATAAATATAAACTGTCGGATAATCTGGATATCTCGTCTGCTATTATTTTAAAAGCATTCCCCTCTTTCCCCATCTTGTTAGCCATAATCATAGCATTATAGGATAATATTCTAAGACGATTTGCATAATACTCAATTTTACTTATAGTGGATATTAATTTATTATTACTATTCGTTATTTTCTTTGATAATGACAGTACCTTATTGTCCTTACCCTCTAATGAATTATTAATAGTTTCAATTATTTCACTTATATGCTTTTTATAATTGTTTAAATCAACTTGGCCGACAGTAGGCAAATCTTTAGAAATCGCTAACTCAACATTATTTAACTTGTTTAATATTTGCTCTTTTATATATATTAATTTTGTATCAAGGTTTTTCTTTTTTTCATCATATTCTACACGATATTTATCAGAAATCTCCTGGTTAGGTATATATTCAATAATTCTTTCAGGTTCGATTTTCTCCTTCTCTGACTCAATATACCTTATATGTATTGGTTTAAATAAAAGCAATAAAATAAATAATAAAATATAAATAATCAAGGGGTACTTATCTCCTAAGAGAAAATTGATAAAGGATAATTGCTTATTCCCCTTCATTGTTAAGATTACTTTCCCCACTGATATTTTATTCAAATTGCTATCAAATATTTGGATTATTGATATAACTTTCCCTTTATAAATAACGATACTATCATTTTGCACATTTATAAATTTATTAATCATCAAAGTATCTGTATATCCTTTAGTAACAGAATACAACTCTATATTATTAGAATCTAATACTATTATCTGATTAAACTTTGAATTATTAACTAAATACTTAATAATATAATCAGGAACTTGTAAAGAGCCATCAATATTTAATTTTATCTGTTTAACAAAAAAGTTTGCTTTTTCAATATCAATCTTATTACTGATTTCTTTTACATTATAATAGGACTTATATAATATAAAGAAAAATATGCATAAGGATAAGATAAGAATAAACTTCCAGATTTTATTCCATATCTTCATCAAGGCTAGCAAGTTTTTGCCCCTCTCTTTTCATCAGATCTATTAGCTTTAAATCAAATATTTGTGCTGCATCAATACCTATTAATTTTAACTGATGATTAAGTGCAACTATTTCCACAATTACTGAAACATTTTTGCCGGTAACAAGAGGAATAACTATATGTGGTATTTTCACACCTAAAATATCTATCATATCTTGAGTTAATCCTGCCCTTTCATAGTCAATATTTTTCCTCCATTTGACAAGATCGATCTGAATCTCAACTCTCTTATGAAGTCTTATACCTCTTATACCAAATATCCTGGCTAAATCTATAATTCCGATCCCTCTAATTTCCATAAAATGCTGTAATGATTCTCTATCTTTAAGTCCTGATCCCATTAATATTTCCTGACTTCTCCTTTTAATAGAGACTATATCATCTGAAACTATCCTATGCCCCCTTTCCACAAGATCAAGAGCGAGTTCACTTTTCCCAATACCACTTTCACCCCTAATTAAAACTCCTATTCCATAAACATCTACAAGTGAACCATGTAAGATAATCTCGGGAGCAAGTTGACTATTAAGAAACATAGTTGTCTTATGAATAAAGTTTGTAGTGAGTTCTTTTGTAATTAGAATCGGGATTTTATTTTTCTTAGCAACTCTTATGAAATAATTTTCAAAATCTAATCCTTTAGTAATAATTATTACAGGTATTTTAAACGAGATTAGATCCCTTATTGCTTTTCTCTTTTTTGCTATGGATAACATATTAAGATACGAGTATTCCGTTTGACCTACAATTTGAATTCTTTGATATAGGAAATAATTTTTGAAACCAGTAAGGATTAAACCGGGACGGTTAACATCCGGAGAAACAATCTTATTTTCAAATCCTACTTCACCAGTAAGGGACTGTAAACCAAAATCATCTTTCTTTCTTTTAAAAAAATCACCAACCGTGATTTCTTTTTGAATAATCGATTCAGTCATATTAAATGGACTTTCTCCTTGTTTCAAAAAGTTCACGATGTTTATATAATTGGCTCAGCATCTTATCAACAACATTATCAATAGAAATATAAAGATCATATCCTTCATCTTTACTGGAAAATATCGTATCTTGTGTTTTAATTGTAAATTCCACATGATTTCTATTATTCTCTTGCTCTAATACCATTCTCATATTTATTATATATTTATTATGTTTATCGAATTTTTTTAATTTCTTCTCCACAAAGTTTTTTATATTATCAGTTAAATCAAAATGTCTTGCTGTTAGTTCCAGTTTATTTTTCACTATTCCTCCTTTTTATAATTGTATCACTCTTACAGTTATTATTATCAATATTCGGATAATCCTCATTGAAATTCAATCCTCTAGATTCTTTTCTTGCCATAGAAGATCTAATTACAAGTAATGATGTAATAGCCATATTTCTAACTTCAAATAACTGACTATTAACCTTTCCATCATTAAGCATATCAGAAATATTCAAATATATTTCACCTATAATACTCTTTGCTTTGAATAATCTGTCATTATTTCTTACAATACCTACCATATTCCACATTGTATCTCTAATCTTTACTCTATATCCCTCAATCATATTATCATCAGTAAACACCAATCGCATAACTTTGTCTCTATTATACCTGAAATTTACCTCTTTATCAAGTTTATTAATAGATTCCTTATATGCATTTTCAGCAAAAACCAATGCTTCAAGAAGAGAATTACTTGCCAATCTATTGGCCCCATGTAAACCTGTAAATGCAACCTCACCTGCAGCATATAATCCTTCTATGTCGGTTTTACCCATAAGATTTGCCTTTACTCCTCCACATAAATAATGAGCTGCAGGTACTACAGGTATCATATCATAAGGAATATCAATGTTTCTTTTCTTACATTCCTTCATAATATTTGGAAATTTTTCCTCTACCTGATACCTGGAAATATTTGCAAGATCTAATAATGCATACTGATATTTATTTATTCTCATCTCCTTATCTATGGCTCTCGCTACAACATCTCTTGGAGCTAAACTTGCCTTTTGATGGTATTTACTCATAAATTCTTTTCCATCAGGTGTTCTTAAAATAGCACCAGCTCCCCTAACTGCTTCGGATATTAAAAATGATTTCTCAGAAATAGGATTTTTCTCGTAAAGACTAGTGGGATGAAATTGTACGAATTCCATATTACCAATGGATGCCCCCTTCAAGTAAGATATGGCAATACCATCACCCGTTGCAATAGCCGGATTCGTAGTAAATTTGTAAATTCTGGATCCCCCACCGGAAGCAAGAAGTACAATTTTTGCAAGATAATGATCTATATTCCCATTCTCCCTATCAAGAGATTCTACACCAATACACCTTCCATTATCATTTATAATTAAATCCAATGCCATATGATTTTCAAATATTTGAATATTCTCACTATTCTTGATCCTATTAAGAAGCTTTTGTTCAATCTCGAATCCTGTATAATCTTTAGTATGCACAATTCTGTTCTTTGAGTGTCCCCCCTCCCTTCCAAGATCCAGTTGTCCATTATACTCAGAGAAATTTACGCCTAAATCAAGAAGTTCTTTAACAACTCGTGGACCATTTTTTATCACCATATTTACTACATTTTCATGACTTAATCCACATCCTGCGACCAGTGTATCATCTATATGGCTTGCAAAACTATCATCAGCACTAAAAACCGTAGCTATTCCTCCCTGGGCATAGTTTGTATTGGTTTCACTCTGTGTTTTTTTTGTAATTATTATCACTTTTCCATATTTTGAAGCTTTAATTGCAAAAATTAGTCCTGCTATTCCACTGCCTATGATTAAATAATCACTTATAATTTCCATTTCTATGTCCTAATATGTTAGTTGATAGTCTCCCAAACCATATTTATCAACGAAAATGAATTTTTTTCGTGTATTACTATAATACCATATCTCGTAAGGTGGTGAATCTATTTCAAACGAGTGATTTTCGATATCATCCGGTGGTCCGTATTTAATGTATATCATCCCCCTATCTGTTTTCCAACCATCCTTGTATGTTGAAAAATGTTCATTGGTATATTTGATACGTTTGAAATATATAATTTCAGATTCATTCTTGATTGTTGTGGGAATCGGATCCCTTTGCTTCCAGAAATCCTGCCATAATGAATCTATCTGCGATATTTTTGCATTTTTTAATTTAGTCATTTCAGCTTTACTGGCTATATAAAGCAACTGATTTACCTTTTCAATAAAATCAATGTGCTCTATATCTCTTTTCTCTGCCAAAGGAAAACTATATGTATATATTGAATCATATTCAATATCACATTGCAGAGTATCAACCATATCAATCTGTTCTTTGGTAAGATTTATATTTAAGTAATTATAACCATATTCTAAATAACCACCCTCTTCTATAAAAATACTATTATTATTAAGAAATTTTACCTTGAATCTATATCTTTTATCTTCTTTTATATAAACAGTAAGGGATATAGAGGATGCCTCTCCTCGTGAGTTTGAATAGTTCTTTGTAAGGTTGTTTGTGTATAATGGATTATATAGTATAAATGAATTATTCTCATATTTATCCATCGTAACATCCCTAATTTTCTTAAAATATCTCTCTGATATTTTATCAGTAACAATTAATTGAAGATTTAACGAATCTATTTCCGAAGGGAAAAATAGTTGTTTCTCAAATTGGTTGCTATTAGAGCTTACCGTATCTATCACTATGTCTCCACCTATAAACTTTTTATTGTCATAAGCAATAATTTTATACTCAATGATAGAACTTGTTTTATCCCCTACCTTGCGACTAACGAATTCTTCTCTATTAGCCCTTACAAGAATTATATATCCCTGTCTGTCATCTATTACGCCACTCATAAAATCAGCTGATAATGGTTCGCTAATATAAGAAAACAATATTATCGGTAAAATGATAAAACAAATAATAAAATATAATTTTTTCATAATAAACTCTCTAAAATTTGAACTGCATTAAGAGCAGCTCCTTTTCTAATATTATCACAAACAATCCACATATTAAAGGCATTCTTTTCAATTAAGGATGCTCTTATTCTTCCTACAAATACCTCATTTCTTCCGGCAACATCAATTGGGGTAGGATATTTAAGATTTTCAGTATCATCAATTACTTTTATTCCATTCGATCTATCTAATATCTCATATATATCACTAATCGAAATTTCCCCTTTGAATTTTACATAGCATGATTCACCATGTCCTTTATATACAGGAACCCTAACACAAGTAGCATTAACTTTAATTTCATTATCATGTAGTATCTTCCTTGTTTCCAGACACATTTTCATCTCTTCGGTAGTAAATCCATTCTTTTCAAATGAATCAATTTGTGGAATTACATTATTATATATAGGATAACCATCTTCTTTATGCCCTTGCATTTCATTATAATACTTATTTAGAAATGGTTTTCCTGCACCTGACATCGATTGATAAGTTGAAACTATCATATACTCTATTCCAAATTTTTTGTATAATGGATAAATTGGCAGTAACAGACCTATTGTAGAACAATTAGGATTTGCAATAATATTATTGTGTTCTCTTAAATCTTTAATATTTATTTCAGGGATTACAAGAGGAACAGAATCATCCATTCTAAAAGCATTTGAATTGTCTATTACTACACAGCCACATTTAGCTGCAATCAAACCATATTTTCTCGATATAATATTCCCTGCTGAAAAAATAGCAAACCCAATATCATTAAAAGCATCTTTGTTAAGTGATTCTATTGTATATTCCTTTCCTTTAAATATAACGACTTTATCTATGGATTTTTCCGAGGCTAATAGTTTCAATCTTTCTACTTGTATATCTCCCTCCTCAAGAATTTTCAACACTTCACTTCCTACAAGACCTGTTGCTCCGACTATTGCCAAACTTATTTTCTTTATATTACTCACTTAATTTGAATTCCTTATTAAATGACTTAACTAATGGAAGAATATCCTTACTTTTAACTACAAATGTAATACTAATATTGCCAGAAAATGTAAATAAAGGGGAAATATTTAATCTGGAAAGTGTTTCAGTGCATCTGTTAATCACATCAGTATTATTTATTATGCCTGTTCCAACAAGTGATATGGTTTTTATCCCTTTAACTTGCATTTTCAAATTTAATTTTGTTTTGATCTCGTAAGTAATTGCCTTTATATTTTCCTCGTTTGAATATGAAAAGAGTAAATTAAATAGTGTACGGTTTTTCTCCTTTCTTTCAGAATAATGCAATAGTTCAATAGAAGAATTCTCAATTAACTTAAAAATTGTTTTTATATTCACACTAGTCGAATCGTTAGATGATATTGACACAACCTTATCTTTAACAGCAATAGCTTTGACCCTGCCACTTTCAATATTAATATTCTCTTTTATCAATGTTCCTCCATTTCTATAAAATGAAGTTGTAATTCTTATAGGCACATTGAATTTCGCAGCAATTTCACATGCTCTATAGTTTACAACATCTGCTCCATATTTTGCAAGTATAATAGCCTCATTATATGATAATGTTTTCAGCAATTTTGCTTTACTAATAAACGCGGGATTAATTGAATAAATACCACTAACATTTTTATACATTTCGCAAATTTTTGCTCCAAATGCCGCTGCAATTGCAACTGCGGATATATCTGACCCTCCTCTCCCCAGTGTCGTGACCTCTCTATTTCTACTTACTCCTTGAAATCCAGCTATAATTACTATTCGTTCTTTTTTCATCTCTTCCCATACTCTATCTCCTTTTATTCGTATTATATGTGCATTGGAATGTATATTATCAGTAATAACACCTCCCTGTGAACCTGTAAAGGATATTGATTCTACACCTCTCTTCTGAATTGCTATAGATAGCATTGCCATAGAGATTCTTTCACCGGCTGTAAGTAACATATCAAGTTCCCTTTTAGGGGGGGTTTTACTTATTTTATATGCGGATTTATATAGTTTATTTGTTGTATTTCCCATTGCAGACACAACAACAATAATATTGTTTCCTTCTCTCTTTCTTTTAACAACCTCTTCAGCGATATCTTCTATTTTATCAAAACTTGAAAGACAGGCTCCCCCATATTTTTGCACAATTATATTCATTCTTCACACAAAAGGTCTCTATAAGTATATAACCCTCTCTCCTTTTCCATTATAAATCTAACAATATTTAATGTACCGTTTGCAAATACAGCACGATTTGTAGCCCTGTGAATAATTTCTAGATTCTCACCTTCACCCGCAAAGAGTATATGATGTTCTCCAAAAATATCACCAGCTCGTATAGAACTTATACCAATTTCATTCTCAGTTCTCTTTGCACTAACCCCACTACGTCCCGTAATAATTTCTCTAACTGAGCTAATAGAATTTTTTATTGTATTGGCAAGCATAAATGCTGTTCCACTTGGCGAATCCTTTTTATTTTTGTGGTGCAACTCCCAAATTTCAGCATTATAATCCTCTAACATTGGTGATATTTTTTCCAGAATATAATTAATAATATTGACACCTCTACTCATATTCGATGAAATAAAAACAGGTATAGACTTTGAGATATTCTCTATTGCCTCATACTCCTCCCTATCAAAACCTGTCGTTCCAATAATATAAGGTATTCCTTTATCCTTAGCTAATTTTAAGTGACATATAGTTGCCTTATGATTTGTAAATTCTATAATACAGTCAATGTTTTCGAACATATGTTTGTCAGTGTCATTCAATAAACCATCACCGAACCAATTTATACCTGTGATCTCCGAGTATGATTTACCTCTATCCCTATCTATCACTTTATCGACCACCTTAAATATATTGATGTCCTGGAAATTACCTGAACCCTTTACGATTTCCCTTCCCATCTTACCAAGAGCGCCAAATAGAAGGATATTACTCATTATTTAATTCCAAACACATTCATTGCATAGACCAATTTTTGTTTATTCTCTTCAGACATAGGTCCTAAAGGCAATCTTAAGTGACCTGATGGTAATTTCATTATATTGGCAGCAGTCTTTACAGGTATAGGATTTGTTTCAATAAACATTGCTTTTGAAAGTAAAAATAATTTATAGTGTAATTCTTTTGCTTTCTCCCAGTCGCTATTAAGAGCGTAATGAACCATCTTTGACACATAATCGGGTATTATATTTGCGATTACTGAGATTACACCCGTACAACCTATAGAAATTAGTGGAATTGTTAACGAATCATTTCCTGAAATAATATCAATTTTACCTTCTGTCTTTAATATCATTTCACTGGCTAAATCAACATCGCCACTTGCTTCCTTTACTGCAACTATGTTTGTTTTTATTGTTAAACGACTAAGTGTATCGGCCAATATCTTTACACCTGTCCTCCCTGGGACATTGTAAATAACCATCGGAATATCGACAGAATCCGATACCTTGGAAAAGTGCCTGAAAAGCCCCTCCTGATTTGGTTTATTATAGTATGGGGTTATCACAAGTGCAAAATCCGCCCCTGCTGATTTTGCAATTTCTGTCATTTCAATAGTTTGATTAGTATTGTTAGTTCCTGAACCTACCATCGTTTTTATTCTACCATTAACATATTTTATACCATATTCAATAATCTTAATCTTTTCATTATAATCAATTGCAGGATTTTCACCTGTTGTGCCAAGAAAAAGAATACCATCTGTCCCATTGTTAATATGAAAATCAACCAATTCCTTAATCCCCTCAAAGTTAATACTATTATCTTCATTGAATGGGGTTATAAGAGCTACCCAAGAACCAAATAATCTCATTTTTTACCTCTTTTACATCTTAAATATATTCTCTTTTATCTTCATATTTGTTTTGAATTCACTATAGTGATTTTCTTGAACAAGCGAATCACCATGAAAATATTGCATCCTATAAATTAAACTTGTGCTTATATCAAAGTATAATTTCCACTTATCTGCATTCCCTACTCTATATTTGTCCTTTAAATCTATAGTTATAGCCGCCTTTTTATCAGGAAGAACAGAAAATAGTATGGGGTCTGCTTTAAATTTTTCTACCCTCTCGGCAAAGAAAGCAAAAGGGGCCTGGTCTATCCTTATACCCCTAATATCAGTAGTCTGTTTATCTGTTTTACTAAGTGTCAGTTTTATCCCCTTTAATAATCCTCCTTTATGTCCTCTTACCTTATCTGTTTTGGGATTATAAATCGCCACAGAACCTTTACTTTCACCTTTTAAAATATTAAGTCTTACAAAACCTGATCTGTCATAATATATTTTCATCTCTCTTTTCTGTTTTCTTTTCCCTGCAACAGTATTTACATTAATAATACATTCATAATTCTCAACTGTTTTCATCTTATCTAAAAACTTCTGAATAACAATCTCTTTTGTAAGTATCTCCCCTTTCTCAGATTCTACATTTTTTAAATTAACCTCACCACTTAATAAAACAAAATTTAGACTGAATAAAAACAATAAAATATTTGCTTTTTCCACCTATTTCTCCTTCGTTATATATCCTTTTTCACCAATACTTTGTCGATTACTTCATCAATATTCCGCACAAAATAGAAAGCAGTCATATTCCTCACTGTTTCTGGAACATCATCAATATCCTTCTCGTTACCTTTAGGTAATATGATCTCTTTAATACCAGCTCGATTAGCCCCTAAAACTTTTTCTTTAACACCTCCAATTGGCAATACATCACCCTTTAATGTAATTTCACCTGTCATAGCTATATCCGGTTTTGCAGGTATATTCGAAAGCAGTGAAATGATTGAGGTTATAATAGCGATACCAGCAGAAGGACCATCCTTTGGCACTGCTCCTTCTGGCACATGTATATGAATATCCCTCTTTGCATAGATATTTTCATCGATATTATATCTCTTTGCATTACTTCTCACATAAGAAAGTGCAATCTCGCAGGATTCTTTCATAACACTACCGAGTTGTCCCGTTAATATATATTTACCACTACCTGGCATTGATGCGACCTCTATAAATAGTATGACTCCTCCTACAGGTGTCCATGCCATTCCGGTAGTTATACCAGGGACCGGTCTTTTCTTAGCTAAAACAGGCGTGAATATAGGTTTTCCAAGATATTTATTTACAATTTTTCTGGTCACTCTTCTTGGCACTCTTTTCCCAAATATTATATCCTTTGCTATCTTTCGCATTATATTTCCCACTGTTCTTTCAAGATTCCTTACGCCTGCTTCCATAGTATAAGATTCAACAATTAACTTTATTGCATTATAATCAAAAGAAAGTTTTCGATTCTTGAGTCCATTCATTTCTATCTGTCTGGGTATTAGATACTTTTCTGTAATATGGGCTTTTTCATCAACTGTATATCCGGCAATCCTTATTATCTCCATTCTGTCTCTAAGAGGAGGAGGTATTGTTTCAAGAACATTTGCAGTTGTTATAAAAAAAACATGAGAGAGATCAAACGGAATTTCAATATAATGGTCAACAAATGTATTATTCTGCTCCGGATCAAGTACTTCCAATAACGCAGATGTCGGGTCTCCTCTAAAATCCATTCCAATTTTATCAATCTCATCTATCATAAACACTGGATTTCTTGTTTTTACTCTTTTTATTTCCTGTAATATTCTACCTGGTAAAGCTCCAACATATGTCCGCCTATGTCCTCTTATTTCAGCCTCGTCCCTTACCCCACCTAATGAAAGTCTTACAAATTTTCTATTCAGTGACTTTGCAATACTTTTACCTAATGAAGTTTTACCTACCCCGGGAGGGCCTACAAAACAGAGAATAGTACCCATTGTATTTTTCTTCAATTTCCTTACTGCAAGAAACTCCAGAATTCTTTCCTTTATGCTTTTCAAATCATAATGATCTCCATCCAATATTTCCGCAGCTTTTTTTATATCAATATTATCTTCCGTTTCGTCCCCCCATGGTAATTCAAGTAACCAATTAATATAATTTACAGTGACATAGAAATCTGCCGCTTGTGTCGGTATCTTTTCAAGTTTTCTAACCTCTTTCCGTGCAATTTCCTTTGCCTCCTCTGACATTACCTTCTCTTCAATTTTCTTGCTTAGTTCTTCTACTTCTATTGTTTTTTCATCTTTTTCACCAAGCTCTTTCTGAATAGCCTTTAATTGTTCCCTTAAGTAATATTCCTTCTGCTCCTTATTCAATTCTGTGGACACTTCAGACCTTAGTTTCTCACCCAATTGAAGAATATTCATTTCATTTTGAAGGTAACCTGTGAGTTTTTTCAATCTATCTTTAATGTTTATCGTACATAGTATCTCAATCTTGTCTTTAATGTTCAGGTTCACATTTGCAGCAATAAAATCACATAATCTTGATGGATCATCGATACTCTCGATAATTAATGCCATATCATCAGGCAGGTAATTCGCTATCCTAACTATCTGAATAAAAATTGTAATAACAGTTCTCTTTAGAGCTTCCAATTCCTCAGAGGTTTTTGTTGTACTATCTAAAATCTTGATTTCCGCTCTGTTGCCTTTAGTATTTATTATTCTTTTAATTTTAATTCGTTTCATCCCTTGCAATAGCACCTTAATTGAATCATCCGGCATTCTGATCATTCTGGCAATTGATGCCGCTGTTCCAATATCATATATATCGTCAGGTATAGATATTTCTCTTTTTTCTCCCTTTATTGGGAATAACCCTATCACCTTTTCTTCTTTAAGTGCAATATTAACTGCTTCTATATCTCTTGATTCGGTAACACTCATAGGGATAAGCAGATAGGGAAAAATAACAAAATCTTTTACGCCAATAATAGGTATTATTTCTGGTATATTTTCTATCATCTTTTCTTCTTCAATCATATACTCTCCATTTATTCTATTTCAATTCTCTTACTAATTTCTAATGCTTTTGGAATAAATATTTTTAATATGCCATTTTCTATTCCTACTTTTATCTTTTCAACGATAATATTATAAGGGATATTAATCTTTCTCCCAAATCTACCATCATCAATTTCCATAGAATAATAATCACATTCCTCATCGGGTATAAATTTTTTTCTATGCCCCTTAATTATTAATGATCGATTATGGAGCTCGATTTGTATTTCGGATCTTTGTACACCTGCAAGTTCCACAATAATATATATCCCCCCCTTTACTCTCAAAATATCTACATTAGGGATCCACCCGTAATTTTCCTCTGTAATTCCCCTTTCGCTATTATTGGGGAAAAACAGGAAAGAATAATGTTTCAAATATTTCACTTGCACCTCCATACAATAACCTCATCACCAATATTGTAATTTTGACTTACAACATTTTTATTCGATGATATTTCTAATAGGTTTGAACTATTATAAACTGCAATAAATGTATCTTTATTTGAATAACCATATGTTTGTAAGAATTTAATACTATTACCATTCGATTTTATTAATCCAGTTTCAACTGTTTCAAAATGCTTCCTGCTAATGTTTGTAATTGCATTATCAAATATATCAATATACAAAATAACTCCTGATATTCTATCGTTATATATTAAAGGTTTGGGAAAACCTTTTTTGTGTAATTGTATCCTTTCTATATGTTTATTAAAATTTCTCCTGTTTATGATTTCAGAAGTTAAGATAGCAAAGATATCTCTTCCATGAAATGTATTTGATACATTTGTAAAAGTTTGATTATCTATTTTATAAATATCGACATTACCATCTATTATATAATCAAATACACCGTTATTTGGACCAATAAAATATCTATTATCAATTTTTATTAATATTTCTTGACGATCAGTTCCCACTCCGGGATCTACAACAACCAATGTTATTGAATCATTTGGCATTATAGAATATGCTTTCCAAACAATGAATTTTGCACTTTCAATATCAAATGGAGCAATCGAATTCGTAATATCAATAAATCTTGCATTGCATTGTTCCATAATCTTTAATTTCATTTCTGAAATATACCAATCTTTTAAACCAAAATCTGTTATAAACCCAACAGTTCTAATAATCTACCCCCTCTATTTGAACACCTCTATCGCTTTTCACGACTTCTCCTATTAAAATAGTGTCTTTTAATTCCTTTATTCTATTAATATCAGAACTGTCGATAAAAGACACCAACCCTATTCCCATATTAAATGTTCTGAATGCATCTTTCAAGGGGACATTTCCCTTTTTTACAATAAAATCAAAAATAGAAGGTATTTCCCACTTCCTGCCTATCCTTACACCAATGCCTTCTGGTAATATTCTTTTAATATTATCATACAACCCACCCCCAGTAATATGAGCAAAAGCATGAGGTGATATATTATGCATGATCCACTGAATCTCACTTAAGTAAGATCTATGTGGTTCCAGAAGAATATCACCTATGGTTGAATTACAGTTGGGAATAAGTTTATCTACATTCAATCCACCTGTATCAAACAGAATTTTTCGGGCAAGTGAGAAACCATTTGTATGAAGAGATTTTGATTTTATACCTACAATAATATCACCCACTCTTATCTTATTACCATTTAGAATCTTTCTCTTCTCAACAACACCAACAATAAAACCTGCTACATCATAATCATTTTCGCCATACAAACCAGGCATCTCTGCCGTTTCTCCCCCTATCAATGCTAAATTATTTTTCAAACAAGCATCTATCATCCCCGATACAATCGATTCAGCAATATTCGATTTCAATTGCCCAAATGCAAGGTAGTCAAGAAAGTAAAGGGGTTTTGCACCAATCACAGCAATATCATTAACACAATGATTAACAATATCCATCCCAATCCCCCTATGTTTGCCTGACATAATAGCTATTTTAATTTTTGTTCCCACCCCATCAGAACTTGATACAAGTACAGGTTCCTTATAATCGTTAAATGAGGCATCATATAATGCACCGAACCCCCCGATATCACTTAATACATTTTTATTGAATGTTCCCTTTACAGCATGATTTATATTTTTTACAAATTTCATACCTTCATCAATGTTTACGCCTGCATTTCTATATTCCATTTATCCTCCGTACTATATACATTGCCCAAATAAATTCATATTATTTGCACTAATATTGTATCTATCATATTCATAGTTCAAAATATATTTTACATAGGCATTTTTCCATATAAAGATATCACTATCTATTTTTGAAAATATTTTCCTTGAAATAAATCCAAAATTATATATCACATTGCTTTCTTTATCAACCAAAAAAACAGCATCATATAGAGAGACCCATCTAAACATATAATTGATAAGCTCAAAAGGGAAATTCGTAAAAGGGGTAATAATATAGAAATTGTGTTTTTCACTACTATTTTTTTGAACCATATCAATTATACCATTTACACATGATTTACAATCATACAGATCGCTTTGATTTAACCTGGATATATTCACGGTCTTAAAATACTTAAAAAGATACAAATAACTTTTTATATCTGCTGTTTGTACAAAAATGGTAAGCGATGTATCATTAAATTTTTGCATAAGGCAAATAAAGTCTCGCATATTCATCTTGAGCATATCTGTCGGTCATTCCTGCGATATAATCGCAAACAACACGTTCCACACTCTCGCTATTTATTCTTTTTTTGAACTGGGGTGGTAATTGATTTATATCCTCCATATATGCTTCGAACAATCCCTTAATAATTCTTTTAGCTCTATTGGACATTTTGACAACTTTATGATGCTTGTAAAGGTTTTCATAAAGATATTTCTTTAATTCATTCTGTTTTTTTATCATCAGATTGCTAAACGAAACTATACCATCTGTTTTTCTTATATCCTCTACTGTTTTTATATCAAATCTATTAATGTTTCTCTCGGTTTCCTCAATAACATCCGTTATCTGCTTGCCAATCAGATTTCTAATAAGCTTTTTTAGTATCAATTCATTATCTTTGTTTTCGTACTTATCTTTCAAATAATCCCAATATTCCTTTATCATATAAACATTATCATAAAGCTCCTCTATTGAGATAAAATTACCTTTTAATCCATCATCAAGATCGTGGTTATTATATGCTATTTCATCGGCATAATTTACAATCCTGGATTCAAGGGTTGGATATTCATCCTTTGTAAAACCTTCAATATCAGCAACAGGATTATCATAACTTGTTTTATGTTTTATTATACCTTCTCTAACTTCATATGTAAGGTTCAGTCCGGAAAAATCAAAATATTTATATTCAATTTGCTCAACAACCCTAAGCCCCTGTTTATTATGTTCAAATCCACCCTTATCCTTCATTATTTGGTGAAGAGCCTCCTCTCCTGAATGACCGAATGGAGTATGCCCTATATCATGTGCAAGAGAAATTGCTTCAGCAAGGTCTTCATTTAACCTGAGTGCCCTTGCAATAGTCCTTGCAATTTGAGAAACTTCAATACTATGTGTTAACCTTGTTCTATAATAATCTGCTTCATGGTTTACAAATACTTGTGTTTTATATTCTAAACGTCTAAATGCAGTAGAATGAATTATTCTATCTCTATCTCTCTGATAAACAGACCTATATACATTTTCTTCCTCTTTTAACTTTCTTCCTCTTGTATTACAACTCAACATTGCATACGAAGCTAATGTTTCCTTTTCTAAATTTTCTCTATCAATTCTATCGTGCATATGAACCTCAATGTTTAAAATGTCTTATTCCTGTAAATACCATAGTTATGTTATGCTCATCACAAGCATCTATTACCTCTTTGTCCCTAATAGAACCTCCGGGTTGTATAACACAGGAAATTCCGGCTTTACTTGCCATATCTATTGAATCCCTGAAAGGGAAAAATCCATCAGAAGCCATTGCAGTTCCACCTGTGTAAGAACCTACAGCACCTGCTTTCTTGATTGCCAACTCGCAAGAGTCAATTCTGCTCATCTGTCCGGCTCCAATGCCTATTGTCCTGGAATTATTTGTTAAAACAATAGCATTTGATTTTACATACTTTGCAACCCGCCATGCAAATTTCATTGCATTCCATTCCTTATCAGTGGGTTCTCGCTCAGTTACAACTTTCCATATCTTATCATCTTCGGAAATCGTATCATCCTCCTGAATTAACATTCCCCCAAAAATAAACTTCATTACTAATTCTCTTTTCGAATTGTAAATATCTTTATACTTTATGAGTCTTATATTCTTCTTTGTTGATAATGTTCTAAATGCTTCATCTTCAAAATCAGGGGCAACAACTACCTCTACAAAATTGCTCTCTATTTCAGAGGCTGTTTCTATGTCCAATTTTCTATTTAATGCTACGATACTACCATAAGCAGATATGGGGTCAGAAATGTAAGCGAGTCTATATGCATCGAGTATATTATCACCTATACCGACTCCACATGGATTGCAATGTTTTACAATTGCACATGCAGGTGTGTCAAATTCAATCACAATATTCTTTGCAACTTCTAAATCAATTATATTGTTAAAGGATAATTGTTTGCCATGCAATTGCTCTGCTGTAAAAAATGACGGTTGATTATTGAAAATATCCCGATAAATAGCGGCTCTTTGATGAGGATTTTCACCATATCTAACATTCAGGGTTTTTTTTAGTCCTATAGTAAAATTATCAGGAAATATTTCATTGCCAAAATAATTCACAATCAGGGAATCATATATTGCTGTATAATTAAAAGCTTTCTTTGCAAGATTTTTCTTAATTTCTCTTGGGATATTACCATCTTCATCCATATTATCAATTACAAGTTTATAGTCATCTATGTCTGTAACCACTATAACATCTTTATAATTCTTTGCGGCAGCTCTTATAAGGCTTACCCCCCCAATATCGATATTTTCCAACACCTCATTTTCAGGAAGATGCATTTTATATGCTACCTTATAAAATGGATAAAGATTACATACCACTATATCAATTGGATTGATATTATTTTCCCTTAATTCATTAATATGCTTTTCATTATCTCTCTTGGCAAGTATTCCGGCAAATACTTTTGGATGCAGTGTCTTAACCCTTCCTTCAATCATCTCAGGGCTACCTGTCAAATCAGATACATTAATTACTTTAACACCATTATTTGTTAATATTTTGAATGTTCCACCTGTACTAATTATCTCATAACCTTTTTCTATCAAATTTTTTGCGAATTCTACTATATCTTCTTTGCTATAAACGGAAATCAGAGCTCTTTTCATAAAATCCTCCATCTAAAATTATGCACCATATTTCATCAATTTAAGAGTATGAGCAAGCATTAATTGCATTAAATCCTTTGAATATATTGTTCCTATGCTTCCCCTTCGGCAGTTATTCTCGTTGAATTCCAGATTATCTTTAAATCTTAAGAAATACTTTGAATAGAACATTATAGGAGTAGTGTGAAAGCTATGTCCCTTCATCCTCCATGGAGTTGAATGATCCCCTGTAATTACGATTAAATCATAATTCATATCAGTAATTTCTGCAAAATGTTTATCAAACTCCTCTATTACCTGAATTTTACCTTCATAATTACCATCTTCACCATAGCTGTCTGTTTTTTTAATATGAAAGTAGAAAAAATCGTATTTATTATAATTTTCCTTAAGCATTTCTATCTGCTCAGTAGTAGTTAATAGATCATTTATTACATCCATACCTACAATGTGAGCAAGTCCTTTATACATAGGGTATGTTGCAATACAAACTGATTTTAAATTAAACAATTCCTTCATTGAAGGTAAATTAGGTGGATTTGAAATACCTCGCATCAATAATGCATTGGTTGGGAAGAAAGATTTTAACACCGATATTATTTCATCTGAAAGTTTGTTGCAAATTTCTGTAGTTTTTGATGATTTATTATCATTAGTTTTAGCTCTTAAAATTTTCTCTCCATCCTTTTGCGGGTCGGTATCACTTACATTGTCATATAACCCCTCTCCTCTTAACACTATAACA
>CBDVEF010000005.1:0-16253 GCA_965372935.1 uncultured bacterium
GCTATAGGAATAAGTGATATCACATATAAGACATTTATTTCAACCATAGGCGGGGATTCCGCAGGCTTTCTTTCGGATCACAATTATGTAAACAGACCATTTGAAAATGTATCGTTATATCTTGTGGCGACAAAAAATTTCTTTAAAATGATGAAACTCAATATTGGAATCGGAAGAGGTAGATATGTAGGATACGGACCTGTATCACACAACTTTAATCCATCCGTATTCGCAAATGATTATACAACAGTCCCGGGAGATTGGTATTTCGGTGTATTCGGTGGGTTGGAAATGAAAGTCATTGGTAATTATTATTTAAATTTGGAGTTTGATGGTAGGGATGCAAATGCAGGGATTAGATGGAAGAGTGAAATTGCAGGACAAGGGCTTCAAGCAGGACTCTCTTTCACTCATCTGGAACAAATTAATTCAGGCAGTGGCAATACACCATCAATTAACTTTTCCATAACAGGAAAAATAGGGATATAGCGAAAACGGGAGTGCTAACGCCAACGACAGTGAGAACGGGTGAGAATAGGGGAATTTGTTAATTTTATTTCAAATATTAGGGCAGATATAATGGACTGTCACTATTAATTATATAATGAATCGTATTATTACTTATTTGTAAATATAAAGATGAAGGATAACAATTTACCTTTATTTACTGTTTTATTAGTCATCCTTTATCACTATTATTTACTCAAGAGTGATTTTAACGAATTCGATTTCATCTTCGATGTCTACAAGTGTATATGGAGCTATATTATCCAGATTCCCTATTATCTCGTTTATCTCATCGCTTTTTAAAAGTTCTGCTATATCTATCCCTTTCTCATTCATCTTTTCTTGTGCATGTTTTGGAATTGCAGGAGAGAACTTTGTTCCGATTTTAATGGCAGCTTTTACAATACCCAAAGGAATACGAATATTAACATTTTCTCTTTTATCTTCATCTTTAGAGCTAACAATAACCTTAAGCCAATGTGATTTTCCTCCCATTGAACCCTTAGAGATTGCTCTATTTTCATTTAAAGCATTGATAAGTCTTGCCCCTTCATCCGTACCTATTTTGCCAGATTCTACCATATCCAATATTCTTTTAATTTCGTCTTCCATAATATACCTCTTTAGTTAATTTTTCCTTTTCTTCTTTTCGATAATTTAATAACATCAATAAATTTCACGATACCGATAGCTATTAAAATAATCGGCCAATTTCTACTAAAATCAAGATTGAATGGAATGGATCCTAAATTTGAAGCCCATATTGAAATCCCCACTATGATAAATAAAATGCCCCATAAAATCTTTCTTTGCATTTTTACCTCCTTTTTGTTTTCTCAATAATTTCTTCTATATTAATTTTATCATTTTCAAGATCATCAAGCATTTTATTAATGTCTTTTATGAATATTTGTGATTCAAGACCGAGAGTGTTTATCAATTCATCTAATTTCTTTTTAACGGTAGGGTATGATATATTCAGTTGTCTCTCCACCTCCTTAATATTACCTCTTGCAACTAAAAATATTTTCAAAAATGTCATCATATCATCATCTAATATTAATAGATTGGGTATATCAAATTTCCCCTGGATTTTGACATTACAGTTTAAACAATAAAGCTCCGAAATTATTAACGGTTCTTTACATATCGGACATATCCTTGGTAATGTGTTATTCATTATTACTCCAGGTTTAATGTTGCTATTAATAATATTAATATAAATATGGAATTTGTCAACCCCATAAATCAAATATATTAATATTATTAATAATAATATTAATAATATTAAATGCTGAAAATGTATTAATATCAATAAGTTATTTTATTGACATATCTAAATTCTTGGTTATAGGCATAAAAGTTATATATTATAAAATATTTTGATGTAATTTGATACATAAATTAAATGGAGGTAATATAGGAAAAGTAGAGAGACCTTATTTGTAGATAAGAATCTCCCTACTTGACGGAGATGGCAGTACACTTATGAATGATTTGTTTCTTATAGATGAACTATCAATATATTTAAAATGTAAAAGATAACTTGCCCTTGAATTTAAACTTATTGCAGGCATAATCGTAATGGTGTTTTTCTTTCCTCTATTTACTATGCCCTTATCTGTATTGATTTTCATTGCTATTCTCATTTTAATACTATTATATATTATACGAGTAAGATGTGGTTGTGTTGCGGATTGCGAGATAGAGAGAGATCAGCCAAGAATTCACTAAGGTATAGTAACAAGTTGAAAGTTACAAGTAAGAAAGAGAAATTAAGAATATAAGAAGAAATATAAACATGATTTCGCGAATTAGGACAGATAATGATCTATCCCTACAATTAATTTGCAATTTTCTCTGGCGTTGGATCTCTTGTTTTAATATTTTAATATATGTCTATACCTATCTGCCTAAGTTGAGTCATTAACATTGACTTAGTTTATATTTTCTGTTAATGATTATATAAAGATATAATGTATTATGAATGAAAATTTAATTAAGTATGTAAAAAAACTACAAAAATCCTCATTTAGAGGTTCAGAGAACAAGATATTAGTAGAAGGTATAAATGCATTTCAACAAGCCATAAAAAGTGGTCTGAAATGTGATTTTATATTTCTTGATAAAAAATATGAAAAATCTTTAATTGATGTAAAATGCCAGAAATTTATTACAGATAGTAAATCGATGGATAATATGTCATCTACAAAAACATCTTATGGCATTGAAGCTGTTTTTGATATGCCAAAGATGAAATTAAATAGAAATAAAAACATTCTTTTTCTTGATGAAATTAAAGATCCGGGAAATGTCGGCACACTTATAAGGTCAGCTGTTGCTTTCGGTATAACAAATATTTTTTTAAGTAAAAATAGTATTGACCCATTTTCACCTAAAGTAATCAGAAGCAGTACGGGATATCTGTTTAGGACATTCATTAAAAGAGATGATTATGATATTTCATATTATAAATCGTTGGGTTATCATATATATGGAACGTATCTTAATAAAAAGGGAATAAATCTTAATAAAATCAATATAGTAAAACCATATATTTTAATTCTCGGTAATGAGGGAAGAGGTATTTCGAATAAGCATAGGGAATGTCTTGATGTGAACATTATATTAAATATATCAAAAAATGTTGATTCTCTCAATGTTGCAGTTGCAGGAAGTATTATTATGTATTATCTTTATAGTAATGAGTGATATCTTATTTTACTTATTGACTTTATTGTTAAAAAAGGAGTGGTTATGAGATTGTATTTTTCCGGAGGTATTTTTTGGGGTTCAATGCTAATAATAGTAGGAATATTGCTGTTAATAAAGAATTATACAAACATATCAATTCCAATATTTAGAATTATATTTGGATTATTCTTTATCTATTTAGGTTTTAATATTCTTTTTGGGTGGTTTAACAAAAGTAAGGGTTCTGCTGTTATATTTAATGACAAAGAATTCAAAGTTACTGAATTAAAAGATGAATATAATGTAGTTTTCGGACGAAGTGTAATAGATCTTAGAGATATAGAAATACCCGATACTACAAAATATATTCAAGTTGATGTTGTATTCGGAGAAGGTATTATTAAGTTGAATAAGAATACACCGGTTTTAGTGAAATTGTCCACTGCTTTTGGAGCTGCAGATGCTCCGGGAAGATCTGTTGCCTTTTTAGGCGACAATATTTATAAAACGGAGAGTTATAAAGAGGGGGAAAACTGTATTAAAATAAAAGCAGAAGCTGTATTTGGACATATACAAATTTATGTGGAATAAACATGAGAGGGAGAGCAACCACGAATAATCACTGAAAGAGAACCACGGAAGGGGAGAGATTAAAATAAATTCAAGATGACTTTGTCAGTGTAGGGGTAGATTCCTGCTTTCGCAGGAATGACACAGGGGGGATGCAGGAATGACAAATAAAAGATAGTGGACATCAGACATTAGCCGAGAAAGAAATTCACCATTTACAATTCACAATTTACCATTTTCATCCGTTCCCGTTGGTGTTGACGCTCCCGTTTTTCGATTTTCATCTTTAAACTTCCTACTTCCTACTTCTCACTTCCTACTTACATACTTATTTTTTACCCTCTCCTCAATCCTTTCCCTGTCTGCCGTGCTGGTACAGGCAGTCTATCATGTACGAGGAAGTTATAGGGAATTCAATCTCGGTTTTCGATTTACGATTAACAATTTACAATTTACGGTTTCTTGATACTTGTAACTGTTATACATATCCATATGCTCATCATTGCTATAAATTGGTTGACATAATTTTTCTATTATGATATTTTATGCTGAAATCTTTTTAAGAGATTATATATGAATACAGAAGAATTAAGACTGAAAGCAAATGAACTTAGAATTTTAATTATTGATATGATATTCAATGCCCAGTCGGGCCATCCGGGTGGTTCTCTTTCTGCAATAGATATATTAACTGTTCTTTACAATAATTATATGAGACATAATCCACAAAACACGAACTGGAATGAAAGAGACAGATTCATACTTTCGAAAGGTCATGCTTCTCCTGCACTTTATGCAATATTAGCTGATCAGGGTTATTTCCCTAAAGAGGAATTAAATAGGTTCAGAAAGATAAATTCAATGCTTCAAGGACATCCTTCATATCTAAAAACGCCCGGTGTTGAAGATTCAACAGGTTCTCTTGGACAGGGATTATCATTTGCATGTGGTGTTGCAATTGCAGGGAAGATAGATAAAATGGATTATAATGTTTATTGTATGATCGGCGATGGGGAATCTGAAGAGGGACAGATCTGGGAGGCAGCAATGAATGCTTCGAGATTCGGACTTGATAACATTTGTAACATACTTGATTACAACCATCTTCAAATTGATGGTGATATATATGATATAAAAAGACCTCAACCATTTGCAGAAAAATGGATTGCATTCGGATGGCATGTTATAGAAATAGATGGACATAATATTGAAGAAATAGGCAGAGCATTTGAAGAATTTAAAACTATTAAAGGAAAACCAACAATTATTATTGCTCATACGATAAAAGGGAAGGGAGTCTCTTTTATGGAAAACAATGTAGAATGGCACGGTAAAGCACCTGATAAAATACAGAGAGATCAAGCGATAAAGGAACTTGAAAGAAATGTCTGAGAAGTATTCACTTAGGAAAGTTTATGGAAAAACATTGGCAGAATTGGGAGATAAATATAAAAATATTATTGTCCTTGATGGAGATCTTGCAAAATCCACCAAAACCGAGATATTTCAAAAAAAGTTCCCGGATAGATTCTTTGATATAGGAATTGCTGAAGCAGATCTTGTAGGAACAGCAGCAGGACTTGCATCATGTGGTAAAATACCTTTTGTCAGCAGTTTTGCAATGTTTGCAACAGGAAAATGTTGGGAGCAGATAAGGAACACTATTGCATATTCAAAATTTAATGTTAAGATAGTGGCAACACATGCCTGTCTCTCTGTAGGAGAGGATGGTGCTTCTCATCAGAATTGCGAAGATATTGCTATAATGAATGTAATTCCGAATATGCAAATTGTTGTACCTTCAGATGATGTTTCAACAAGATTTTTTACTGAAAAAATAGTTAATATTGATGGACCTGTATATATGAGACTTCCGAGGAATGAAACAGAACGAATTTACAATGAAAATAAAGAGTTCGAATTTGGAAAGGCTGAAGTCTTGAGGGATGATGGTGATATTACGATATTTTCTATAGGGTTAATGACAAATATAGCCTTGAAAGCTGCATATATATTAAGAAAAGAGGGGATTAAAGTGAATATAGTTGACATATTAACTGTTAAACCGATTGATAGGGAGACAATTCTAAATTTTTTAAAGAAAACAAATAAAGCTGTTATTTGTGAAGAACACGAAATAAACGGAGGATTAACTTCTGTTATTTCACAACTATCAGCTCAATATCTACCATCTCATATAGAATCCGTTTCTATTGAAGATAAATTCGGGGAATCAGGAAAATGGAATGAACTGTTCAATGTTTATGGATTAACGGAAGATAATATAATTAAAAAAGTGAAGGTGTTGCAAAATGATTGAATTTTCTCATGTCTATAAATACTTTAAGAAAGATTGGGCGGCTTTGGAAGATATCTCTTTTAAGATTCAAAAAGGGGATTTTGTTTTTCTCATAGGTGCCTCAGGATCGGGAAAAAGCACACTCCTTAAATTGATCTATATGGAGGAAAAACCTACAGAAGGGGAGATTTTTGTGGATAATTTCTCTTCAGCTACTATCAAAAAAAATGATGTCCCTTTCTTAAGAAGAAAAATTGGTGTAATATTTCAAGATTTCAAGTTATTGGAAGATAGAAATCTCTATGAAAATATTGCTTTTGGGCTTGAAGTTACCGGTGGCAGTAGAAGGATGGTAAGGGAAAAGACACTTGAAATCCTTCAAAAGCTTCGGTTAGGGCATAGAAGAAATGCATTTCCATATCAACTATCAGGGGGTGAAAAGCAGAGGGTTGCAATTGGAAGGGCTTTGATACGGGAACCATTTATACTACTTGCAGATGAACCAACAGGGAATATCGATCCAGAGACCAGTAAAGATATATTAAACCTGATGAAAAATATAAATGCAGAAGGAACAGCAGTATTGATGGCTACACATGATATTAATTTAGCAAAGGGTTCGGGGAAAAGAGTTTTAACTTTGGAACAGGGGAAATTAAAGGGGGATGATTTATGATTATTATTATTAGAGAAGCTATCAGAGGTATGATTCACAATAAAATGATGGTATTTGTTACAATTGCTGTAATATCTTTTTCTCTTATTATATTGGGAGGATTCAGTATTCTTACAATAAATGGATTAAGATTCATAAATGTTGCAGAATCCAAGATTAAAATTGAGGCATTCCTGGTTGATGGACTCAGTACGACAGAAGTAGACAGCCTGTCGAATCGAATCAGCAATATTGAAGGTGTAATTGATATTCGTTATGTGTCAAAAGATGAGGCATATAAATCATTTAAGGATAGACTTGGAAAAGACAAGGATATGCTTGAAGCTCTATCTGTGAATCCACTACCTGCATCACTTGAGATTAATATTGCTCCCGGTTATAAAACATTAGATAATCTGGATAAAATTTCATTAAAGATAGGTCTTTTCAGTGGAATAGAAGATGTTTCATATGGTAAGAGATGGATAGCAAGGATTGATAAAATAATTAAAGTCCTTTTACTTGCAGATTTAATATTCGGTATCATACTGCTTGTTTCTTCAATTTTACTTGTAACTATGACAGTACGATTAAATGTAGAGTCAAGGAGAGATCATATCGATATTATGCGTTTGGTAGGAGCAACGGATAGTTTTATAAGAATCCCGTTTATTTTTGAAGGACTTATTACTTCATTTATAAGTAGTATTATTTCTGCGGCTATCATTTATGGCGTATTATTTTTCCTCTCTTCAAGGTTTGACGATATGAGAGGAGATTTGAATATAATTACTGTTTCAATTTTTGTACTGGGTATTGTTATTGGTATTATCGGTAGTAAAATTGCTGTAGATAAATATTTAAAAGAGAGGGTATAATATGCCGAAATATTTTACATTCAAAGGAGGAATTCATCCGGGGGAGTTTAAGTTTGCTGAAAAAAATGCTATTGAAGATTTTGTAGCTCCCAATATTATTTATATTCCTTTGTCTCAACATTTTGGAAAACCAGCAAAGCCCGTATTAAAAAAGGGAGATAGGGTTTATGTTGGCACTCTTATTGGGGAACCAGATGGTGGATTTTCTGCTTCAATTCACTCATCTGTTTCGGGAATGGTAAAAAAGGTAGATAAATATCACCATTTCTCGGGTAATATGGAACCAACCGTTATTATAGAAAATGACGGAAAAATGGAGAAAGACCCTATAATAAGATCTAATTATTCCGATTCAATTACACCGGAAAAAATTATTAAAATTGCAAGAGATTACGGAATCGTAGGATTAGGTGGAGCAACTTTTCCTGCATCTATTAAAATGAGTCCTCCTCCAGGGAAAACATTTGATACATTAATTCTCAATGGTGCAGAGTGCGAACCGTATTTAACAAGTGACCACAGACTTATGATTGAATCTCCTGAAGAGATTATTATGGGGGCATTGTTGATTAAAAAAGCTATTAATGCAAACAGGATTATAATTGCTATTGAAGAAAATAAAATGGATGCTGTAAATGTTTATGAAAAAATTAAAAATAAATATAAGTTTGAAATTGCAATACTAAAAACAAAATATCCTCAAGGTGGTGAAAAACAGATAATCAAAGCGGTTCTTGACAGAGAAGTTCCTGAAGGGGGATTACCCGTTGATGTTCGCACATATGTACAGAATGTAGGAACAGCCTATGCATTGTGGGATGCTGTATATAATGGAATACCCCTTGTAAAGCGGATAGTCAGCATAACAGGATCAGTTAAAAACAGAAAGAATCTAAGGGTTCCTATTGGTACTCCAATCGCAGACTTAATTGAGTACTGTGGTGGCTATTTAGGAGAGGTAGGTAAATTAATTAGTGGTGGTCCTATGATGGGAATTGCTCTTTATACAGATAAAATCCCCGTAACAAAAGGGACATCAGGGATTCTAATTCAAAGAAAGGAAGAGATGGCACTCGATGAACCTACAAATTGTATCCGTTGTGGTAGATGTATAAGTTCTTGCCCAATGGATTTGATGCCAAATTTACTCGGAGATTTTTCTGAATTTTATAAATTTGAAGAATCAAAAGATTTAGGCGTCTTAAATTGTATAGAGTGTGGAAGTTGTAGCTATGTATGTCCTGCTAAAAGGCATCTTGTTCAATTAATTAAAGTAACAAAAGCTGAATTGAAGAAAAAAAGGTAGGTGAGTAATGGCAATAGAAACAAAATTATTAACGATTACACCTGCTCCACATATAAAGTCTAAATTTTCTACAACACGGATGATGTCAATTGTTATAATTGCTCTTATACCGGCATTTATTGGCTCAGTTTACTTTTTTGGATTTAGAGCATTGTTGATAACATTGATAAGTGTTGTAAGTGCAGTTCTTACTGAATTTATTTATCAAATATTGTGTAGAAAAAAGGTAACGGTAACGGATGGCAGCGCAGCTCTTACAGGATTACTTCTTGCATTTGTAATTTCCCCGTCTGTTCCTCTATGGTTGCCTATTGTTGGAGCAGTGTTTTCCATTTTAATAGTCAAGCAACTTTTTGGAGGTGTCGGATTTAACTTTTTAAATCCAGCTCTTACAGGAAGAGCTTTTTTAATGGCTTCCTGGCCTGCATTTATGACAGCAAAATGGATAACACCAAGAAGTGGTACATTATCAGGAATTGAATCTGTAACAACTGCAACACCACTTGGAGTATTAAAGCTTTCCGGATACTCGACAAATGTTGCCAGCTCTTTAAATTCAATGGAATCACTAAAACACTTATTATTAGGAAATGTTGGAGGTAGTATCGGTGAAACATCTGCATTATTACTCTTGATAGGTGGAATATTCCTGATTGTAACAGGGATAATTGATTGGAGAATTCCATTATCGTATATTGGTAGTGTTTTTGTGATTTATATTGTTCTTTTCTTTTCGGGGGTAAGTCAACTAACCCCCATTTTTCATATACTTGCAGGAGGATTGATAATAGGTGCATTTTTTATGGCAACAGATCCTGTTACAAGTCCTATTACAAAAAAAGGAAGATGGATATTCGGTATATGTGCGGGACTTCTTACTGTATTGATAAGGCAGTGGGGAGGTTACCCTGAAGGGGTATCATATTCCATACTTATTATGAATATGTTTGTGCCTTTAATTGAAAAATATACTTTTCCCAGACCGTTTGGTAGGGTAAGGGGAACAGCATGAAAAGTATTAAGATGATATTATCACTTACAATAATCTGTGCAGTAGCAGGTATTGTTTTAGCAAAAACTTATTCAGTTACAAATCCAAAAATTGAGGATGATAAAAAAGCAAAGGTTATTGAGAATTTGTCAAAAGTCATTGATGCCGATCATTTTGAAACTTCCATTCTAGATACACTCTGGTATGCTCTTGATAAAAATGGCGATACACTTGGAATTGTATTCAAATCATCTGGAAGTGGATTTGGAGGACCTATAGAAGCTTTAGTTGGGCTTGATATCGATAGCAGGATTATAGGTGTCAAGATTGCAACACCGGGAGAGGGATTGCAGGAGACGCCGGGGCTTGGTGTTAAAGTAAGCGAACCCAAATTTATGGATCAATTCAAAGGGAAGGTTTTAGAAGATATTAAAATTACTAAGGATGGGGGAAAAATAGAGGCAATCACTGCTGCAACTATTTCTTCCAGAGGAGCAACTGATGGTATATATGATGCAGTGAAAAGATATGAGAAATATCTACCTAAAAAAGAGGTGAAAGATGTCTCAGAAGAATAGTAAAATGAGTTATCTGATAAATGGTATTATAAAAGAAAATCCTGTTTTGATGCTTGTAATTGGGCTTTGTCCTGCACTTGCTGTCTCTACTTCTGCCATTAATGCACTTGGAATGGGCATCGCGGTTTTATTTGTTCTGACATTCTCAAATCTTACAATATCACTTATCAGAAAATTAATACCAAATGAAGTTAGAATTCCTATCTTTATTATTGTAATTTCGACATTCGTAACGGTAATTGATTACTTTATGCATGCTTATGTCCCGGAGTTATATTCGAATTTAGGTGTTTTCGTTCCGCTTATAGTTGTTAATTGTATTATTCTTGGAAGAGCTGAAGGATTCGCATCAAAACACAACCCATTTGATGCATTACTTGATGGTTTAGGTTCGGGATTTGGATTTATTCTTGCAATTTTTCTAATAGGATCTTTCAGGGAAATACTTGGAAGTGGAACATTCTTTGGTTCGCCTATATTTGGACAAGCATTTACAAAGAACCCGGTTCTCTTTTTCATTTTACCCCCTGGAGGATATCTTATAATTGCTTTACTAATAGTATTTATGAATATATATAAACATAGGAGGGAACATGCAGCCTAATCTGTTAATGATATTTCTTGGCGCTTTTTTAGTTAATAATATTATTTTGATGCGTTTTTTAGGACTATGTTCCTTTTTTGGCGTTTCAAAAAAATTATCGGTTTCTATAGGAATGAGCTTTGCCGTAATATTTGTAATGACAATATCAGCATGGATAACAATGTTAATATATCATTTAATACTTGCAAAGTATAATTTGGTTTATTTAAGAACAGCTACTTTTATTCTTACAATTGCCGGGACAGTACAATTCGTAGAGATGTTTCTGAAAAAATATGTTAGAAACCTTTATAAGGCAATGGGGATATTTCTCCCCCTTATCACTACTAACTGTGCTATTTTAGCTGTAACATTTCTTTCAGTAGATTTTAATTTTAATTTTGTAGAGACAACAATTTATTCAATTGGAGTGGGAATGGGTTACCTTTTGGCCATTGTCCTGATTTCATCACTAAGAGAACGATTGGAAACAACCCCAATCCCTCAATTTTTAAAGGGTTACCCTCTTGTTTTTATTACAGCAGGATTAATGTCACTTGCATTTTTAGGCTTTTCCGGTCTATTCGGTGTATCATTGTGAGGTCAATATGAATGAATTATTGTCTGGATTAATAGTATTGGGTGGAATAGGTCTGGTTGTATCATTAATTCTTGTAATTGCAAATAAAAAACTTGCTGTTGAAAAGGATCCGTTAGCAGAACATATACGAGAAATATTACCCGGAGCCGATTGTGGTGGGTGTGGATATCCCGGTTGTGAAGCATATGCCGAAGCTTTAGCAGCAGGTAAAGCTGATCCGAATTTATGCACAGTCGGGGGGATTGAAACAGCGGAAAATATAGGTAAATTGTTAGGTGTTAAAATTGAGAAAAGGGAACGAAAGGTTGCAAGATTGCATTGTCAAGGAACAGCTGCAGTTGCCAAAAAGAAAGCTCAATATAAAGGTATTAAAACATGTACAGCCGCAGACATTGTAGCTCTTGGCGACAAAGCTTGTCCATTTGGATGCCTTGGTCTTGATGATTGTGTAAATGCTTGCCCATTTAATGCTTTGCATATAGGTGAAAACGGATTACCTGTTACAGATATAGATAAATGCACAGGTTGTGGAAAATGTATAGTAGCATGCCCCAGAGGAATATTATCTCTTGTCCCGGTATCACGAACAACAGTTATATCATGTTGCTCTCATGATTTCGGGCTTATTGTTAAGCAATATTGTTTTGTAGGCTGTATTGGTTGTAGTATATGTGCAAAAAAATGTCCTGAAGAATCCATTACAATGAATAATAACCTTGCAGTAATTGATTATTCAAAATGTACAAACTGTGGTATATGTATAGAAAGCTGTCCTACAAAAGCAATACTAAAAGTCGAAGGCAGGATTGAAATAGTAACCGAGAAGGTTTAATTTTTAGTTAAAAAGGCAACAGAAAGGTCGCTTTTTGATTTAGGATATAGTGTGTAAATTTAAGGCAGTAATCGGACTTAATTCTATATATATTCTCTATATTTTTCAATATTTAGTTCTAAATGATAGATAAGGGAGGATATTAATATATTTTTAATTATCTCTCTCTCAGATTTGAATATATTATAATTTATCTTCTTTAAGTTACCGTTTTTTATTTTGTCAAGTGTTGTAATTATATCGTTTTCCGTATTTATAAAATTGTTGCCATTAAAGCAGTTAGAACAAATAAATCCTCCTTCTTTAAAAGAAAAAAAAGCATTTGAAGTTAGAAATATCTTGCACTTTATGCATTGTTTTGTATCGATGTCATAACCAAGTATATTTAATAGGTTTAAAATAAAATAATAAATATAAAGAATATTTTTATCATTATTGGAATATTTGAATAGCATGGAAAGAACATTGTCTACTATACAATAGATATCATTTGAAGGAATATGTTTGGGCAGGACCTTTAGTACTATTTCAAATATGAAAGAAACTCTGAAGAATGTAATAATATTTTTAGCAAAAGGTATCCCTGGTCTTATTAATGATGATTCTTTATGTCTATACATTTCGCCCGAATGGGGGGTATATAGAACAAAGGAGGACTTAGAATAGGTGTCGAAAATTTCAGGTGAGAATGTGTTATTTTTTCCAATCCCTTTTATCATTATGGGGACTACACCATAATCGCGAGAGAATAACGTTACAATCTTGCTTGTTTCTCTAAATCCTATAGTTTTTAATATATATCCTTCTGTTTTGACTAAAGGCATCTCGTATCCTATTTCAAAATACTATTTCTGTATATGTACAATTATAGATTTTATTCTTCTATCATTGCGTGATTTAACAGATATTTCCAAATCATTAATTTTGATAGATTCACATTTTTCAGGTATTTTACTCATCTTATATATTAGATAACCTCCAATTGTTTCGTATGCATCGGATTTGAAAATATTACATCCAAATTTTTCATTGAACACCTCAATTTCACAATTCGCAGTCACCTGATAATTTTTTGTATCAATCTTTTTAATCAATATATTCTCTTTTGAAAATTCATCTTCAATTTCACCAAACATCTCTTCCAGGATATCTTCTATTGTAATAATTCCTTCTGTCTCTCCGTATTCATCAATTATTGCAGCAATGCTTATTCCATAATTTTTCATTTCATAAAATAGTTGATTAATATGTTTCGAAGGGGGGATAAATAAGATCTTTTTAATAATCTTATTTAAATTAAATTGTTCCTGAGTAATAAAATCCAGGATGTGAATATATCCTAATATGTGATCTAGATCTTTTCTATATACCAATAATCGAGAGAATCCACTCTTATTAAAAACAGTTTTAATTTTATTATAATTCGAAGATATATTTATCCCGGTAATATGCATTCGAGGAACAATTATATCCGATACGATAATATTCTCAAGATTCAACATTTTGTTCAAAATCATTTTCTCGCTTAATGATATAATCCCATCTTGTTCAATAATAGTTATTAGATCTCGCATTTGATCTTTTGATATTTTTTCTTTATGATCAAAGATTTTTAATTTTCTAAATTTAATACTTATTATATCAAGGAACCTTATAAGCGGGATAAATAATTTTTCGAATAGTGTAAGTATAAATATTGTTTTAGGGAAAAAAACCTTTGCTCTATCTCTTGCCCATAATTTTGGGATAATTTCTCCTGCAATAAGGATAAAAGATGTTATTATGAGTGTAGATATTATCTCATTATATTTTGCAAGGATATATTTGCTTGTAAAGGAAGATATAAATATTACTGTCAGGTTGCTTCCGATTAGCATTGTAGAGATGATTCTCGTGGGGTTTTTGTAATAGGAAAATATTCTGTCTCTTATAGTGTTTTTGGTTTGCATGTAATTAATTTTGTCCGTAGATAAAAATGATATCTCTGTAGCATTGAAAAACGCAGTAAAAACAAGAAGAATAACATCAATAAAAAGTACAATTATCATTCAATACCATCTCTTTTTATTGAAACTCGATCTGCTATTCTATTTTTAACACTTAATACTCTAAAAAAATAATTGTTAATCAAGATAGAATCTCCTTTTCTGGGAATATGACCGAGCAGGAGAGTTAATTGTCCATTTAAAGTTTCAATATTTTTATTTTTAAAATCAATATCAAGTATATCAGATAACCTGTCGATCTCTATATTTCCTGAAACTTCCATAAATTTGCCAGTGTGTGTATTTATTTCATCACTCTTGAATATATCAAATTCATCCTTAATTTCTCCAACAACCTCTTCCAATATATCTTCCATTGTTACTATACCAAGAAATTCTCCGAATTCACCTATTACGATTGCCATATGCATATGTTTTTTCTCAAAAGTGTTTAGAAGTTTATAAGCACTTGAAGTTTTCGTAACAAAAATAGGTTCTTTGATATAATCATTGACTGAAAACCGTATATTCTTATTATATTTTGTAAGATATTTAATATAGAATATTCCAATAATTCTGTCCTTTCCCGGTTCTGTTACAGGATATCTTGAATTATTGTCATGTTTTATAATATTAATTATATCAATATATGAGTCATTTGTTTTTATTGTTGTGACCTTTATTCTTGGTGTCATTATTTCCCTAACAGTCAGATTTGAAAAACTTAGAAAATTATTGATGAATTTTGCTTCCGAAAGATCTATTATTCCTTTATTTTTACTTAATTCAATTAAGGATTTATACTCTGAAATAGTATATCGCTTTTCGTCCTCTTTACCTCCACCAAAATGTAATACTTTGGAAAGTATAAAACTTATGGGGGAAAAAGCAATATACATAATATATGCTAAAAAGGAGGTATTGATGGCAAAAGATCTATTTAGTTTTATTGCATAAATTTTTGGGAGATATTCAGAAAATATAATAACAATTAGAGTCATTAATAATGTTACTATCAATAAAACAAATTGTTCACTAATTTTCAAAAAATGAAAATAATTTGTGAGCCGTGATGTATAATAGCCTATAGTTACATTGATAAAATTATTATAAAATAAAATCGATATAAGAAATCTATCAGAATATTGCATGAGAAAACCAATTCGCGTGTATGATCCTTTCTTTTTTCGTTCAATATCCTTTATGTCTATGTGTGATAAGGAAAAGTATGCTGCTTCAACCGCAGATGTAAATGCTGATAGAAATATCAATGAAATGAGTGTAATTATCAAAGTAATCATAAAATATTCAGTTTGTTAAATTTTTTCATATATAAATTTTCGAACTCTTGCATTTTTTCCCTTTCCCTTTTATTAATATGATCATATCCCACAACATGCAATATACCATGAATCAGTGTTCTTTTTAATTCTGCTTCAACAGTACTGTTATGTAGTTTTGCTCTTCTTTTTATTACATTCATACATAAAACAATGGAGGAAAGCACAATCTCATCATCTGTAAATTCTGAATAGTTAAATGTAAGAATATTTGTTGTTTTGGCTATATTTCTATAGGTTTGATTGTATTTTCTCATTTCATTTTCGTCAACAAAAACAATTTCAATTATTTTATTCTTATTTATTTTATCTACTTGCTCCTTGAGAATAACATTTACGATATTTTTAATATTATATTTTACTATATTATAAAACGAAGGAGGGATTATTTCAGTTTCCATTATTATTTTTCTGTAAATTCCTTTGTCGACGGA
>CBDVEF010000006.1:0-15639 GCA_965372935.1 uncultured bacterium
GGGATTGCTTCACTTCGTTCGCAATGACATGGTAATCATCTCTTATGAAGAGATAGCGGTGTGGGCTTCATTCACAGCAGGCTTGTCTCCCTTGCAATATTAAACTGGAAAATGTATCTATATCTATTTCTTAGTACTATTGATTTTTAATTGAATATATATTAATATGCAGTTATGACTTTTCCAAATGTTATACTACTGGGTGCGATATTAAATATATTACTTGCAATAATAGTATTTTTATCAGATACTAAAAATAAATTAAATATAACCTTCGCCATATTTTGCATCAACCTTGCTGCATGGAATATAATATGTTACCTGAGAGACATAACAGGGAACAGTATATATCACTCTATTCTTTACTCTTCACTTTCTATTCTTCCCTTGTCAAGTTATTATTTTATAAACAGCTATTTAAAAAAAAGCGAGTTGTTACAACATTTCAAATATCCATTTATAATATTTTCACTTATACTTTTTATTCTATCCATAGTACAAATAACTCGTCTATCATTATTTCACGATACACTTGTGATTTACCTGCTTATTGCATTTTTGATTCAGGAATATTGTTTAATCGATAGATTTTTAAAAACGAGGACATTTATCGAGAGAAACAGATTGAGGTATATTATTCTGGCAACAGGTATACTTCTTGTTTTAGGGATTACTGATTTTGTACCGATTCTTAATTTTATAAGGCCTATAAATCTTGGCAATGTTGGCAATATCATATTCTCATTTATAATCTCATATACAATACTTAAAAGTGATATTATGCCAATAAATTATGCATTAATGAAAATATTTACATACATTTTGGCTGCAACATTTTTTACATTTATATTTATATTCATTACCCTTGGTTTTAGCGTTTCTTTTCCAACAACAGTAAAAGCATTTGTATCATGTATGTTTATATTAATTTTCTATAAAATATTGGAGAAAAAGATATTCCAAATTTCAGAAAGATTATTACTTGCAAAACATTATCGTCATCAGAAAGTATTAAAACAGCTTAGTGAAAAATATCTTAATAAAAATGTTGAATTCGATTCCCTTATAAGAGATACAATTGATATATCATATAAAACATTAAATCTCGATAATTGCGGTTTTGCAATTGAAACCGATTCTACCCCTTTTAATTTGTACAGTTTAAACAGAACTTGTAAAATTGACAATACAACCTTAAAAGAGTGGTTCTATAAAGATATCGATAATAGTGTCTGTTTTAGGAATGAAGATAAATCAATTTATCTTTATAGACTTGAAAACTATGATAACAGTTGTGGAATATTTTATTTTATATATGATAATGAGAATTTCCATGATAACGATGGAATTTATTTAAGTACTTTAATCAATCAAGTTAAGGGGATAATGGAAAAAATTTCATTGAATAAAAAAATAATCAATATGGAAAACATTGCTTTTGCCGGTGAAATAACAGCCGGTATTGCGCATGATATAAGAAATCCACTCAGTTCAATAAAGGGGGCAGCTCAATACCTCGATGACTCGATAAAGGGTAAAGATAGAGAATATTTTAAAATTTTACTAAGTGACATTGAACGCATCGAACATATAATTGAAAGATTTCAACTTTTTGCTTCAAGGAACGAGATAAGCAAAGAAATTATCATAATTAACGATTTTATCTTTAATATAAAAGACAGATTTAGAAATAAAAAATTATATATAAATAATCAATGTAAAAACATAAAATTCTTTACGGACCCAATAATATTAGAGGAATCACTATATAATATAATTCAAAATGCATTCGATTCATACAAAAGTAATAATGGAAATAGAGTCTGGTTGGAAATTTCAGATGATTCGGCTAATATGATACTATCGGTAATAGACAATGGGAAGGGAATAAGCATTAAAAATAGGAATAATATATTTATACCATTTTATACAACAAAAACAGATGGAATCGGTTTGGGGCTTTCAATTACAAAAAGAATGATATATGCTTTAGGTGGAAAGATTCTATTTAAAGGAAATCCGAAGGGAGGGACAATATTCACTATTATCCTGGAGGATGTATGGCAACAGTACTAATAATAGATGATGAGGCGAATTTAAGGAAGGTCATTGGAGGGATATTACAAAAAAATGGATATGAGATATTGGAGGCTTCGAATGGAATGGAAGCATTAAAAATATTTAGAGCAGCCGATATAATTATCACAGATCTTAAAATGCCTGAAATGGGTGGAATTGCATTTATGGAGGAATTAAAAAACAGAGATATAGAAGACATTCCTATAATTATATTAACAGCTTATAGCACAATTGAAACAGCAATTAAAGCCATCAAATTGGGGGCATTCGATTACATTCGAAAACCTTTTGATAAAAATGAATTAATCTCAATTATAAAAAAAGCCGAATCTTTTATATCTCATGAACAATATACTGTACACATAAATAAACCATCGATATTTACACCGATTATAAATAGCGAATCGATGAAACCGATGATGGAAAAAATAGATAAAATAGCTAAATTGGATGTAAATATTTTATTAACAGGTGAAACCGGAACAGGAAAAACTGTTATGGCTCAGTACATACATAGTATAAGCAAAAGAAATAATAAACCTTTCATTAAGGTGAATTGCAGTGCTATACCAGAGAATCTTATCGAGAGTGAATTATTTGGACATAAGAAGGGGGCATTTACCGGAGCATTCGAAATGAAACCCGGAAAATTTCAACTTTCAAACGAAGGAACACTATTTCTCGATGAAATTGGGGAAATCCCTCTTAATACTCAGGCAAAATTGCTGCATGCCATTCAAGAAAAAGATATACAAATGATTGGTGATACGGAAACCCAAAAAGTGGACACAAGGATCATTACAGCAACAAATAGGAATTTGCTTACAATGGTAAAGGAGGGAAAGTTTAGAGAAGATCTATTTTACAGATTAAATAATTTTGCATTTGTTTTACCCCCACTAAAAGATAGGATAAATGAAATTGAAAAGATCATTCTCTTCTTTACTAATAAAATAGCTTTAAAATATAATATACCTCATACAAATTTAGATAGTAAAAGCATTGAAAATATAAAGAATTACAAATGGCCCGGAAACCTAAGGGAGCTTGAGAACACTCTTGAGAGAAAGATGCTTTTGGGGGAACTTACATTCATATGGAACGAACCGGATGAGACGGAAGAGCAAAAGGGAACATCATTCAATTCTCTTAGACTTAATGAAATTGAGAATCAAACTATTAAAAAAGCCCTTAATATTACAGGGAATAATATAACAAAGGCATCCATATTACTTGGAATATCGAGAAGAACATTGTATAAAAAATTAAAAAATTAGGGGTTGAACTATTTTCTAACGCAACACATCATGATCAATAGTTTCAATTAACGCAGATAAGACTTGAAAATAATCTCAAAATATCTTATTATATTTATTGAATAATTGTTGATTTAACCTTTTTTTATGATATTGGTTTCTTGACAATTAAAATGCTCTGATATATTATTATGTAATAAGGAGATTTATGAAGCTACTAAGAACTAAAAAAAATAAACCTATTGAAGAAGATGATGATTTTTTACAAACAATCAAAGAAGATATAAAATTAGTTAAAAACAAACTTGTAAATATCCCCAGACAATTAGACACAATAAGCAAGGCAACAGATGAGCTTAACATTTATGCTGAAAAAATTGAGGATGTCGGTTTATCTCAATCCTATCTGTTTGAAAAAATCGAAAAGGAAATTAAAAATATTTTTGCATCAGTCCAAGTATTAAATGAATCATCTGATATGTCTATCTCTTTCTCTGAAGCATTCAAAAAAACATCAACCGAAACAGTTTTGATATTTGAAAATGTGATAATAGAATTATCTTCTATACCTGATAGGATTAATAGAACAGCAAGTGATATAAAAAATCTGCAGATAAATTTTACTGAAATCAAAGATTCGATTAGTGAAGTTTTAAGTATATCGAAAAGGACGGAAGAAACTTCAAGAAATGCCGGGATTAAAGCTTTTCACGCGGGGGAAGCCGGAAAAGGTTTTGAAGTTGTTGCTCAGGAAATGGGAAAATTAGCTAAAATATCTTTTGATGCTTCTAGGTTGATTCCCGAATTGATTGACAGAATAGACACGGAAAATATTCATTTAAATAGTGATATTGAAAAATCGAGTGAGCATATTTCATTTATAATAAAATCCATAGATTCCAGTAAAACATTTATGCAAAACATAAAGGAAGAAACTGAAAAGGTGGTGAATTATTTCATTAAAGTGAAACAGATTATAGATGAGGAAAACATTAAAAAGCAAACTATTTCCGATATAAATATAAAAGAGGCTGATATATCAAAGCAAATACTTATTTTCACAAGTAGAATCAAAAACCTTGCTGAATCTGCGTCGAATATTATGAGAAATGTGTTTATGTTTAAAAATATTTTTACCGGATTAATGGATTCATCTATCTCAGGTAATGTTGATCTGGAGAGGAAGGTAATTGATTTTGAGAATGCATTTAAATCTTACAATAAAACCTTCCATGATTATATAGATTTTCAAAACAAACTCATTGGTATTAGTCATACATTTAAAATAAATGTTAAAAAACTTTCTGATTTAAGTAATGTTTCTAATAGCAATATAAATTTCCTTTCAGAAGATGTAAATAAACTAAAAAACATTTCAACTCAACTTCAAAACTCCCAAATAAAAATTGAAAAGAATATTAATGATATTAAGAATGAATTGGAATTTATAACTGAACATATAGAAAATCTTCATGATCTTTTTAAGAATACAAATGATACATTAAATAATATTAATATTTTATTTAAGGATATAAATGTTAATATCGAAAAAATCAAATTAGTTTCTACAAGAACAAAAATACTTTCTCTTTATGCAGGGATAGAGGCAGCTAAAGCGGGAACATATAAACATGAATTAAATATAATTGTTAATGACTTAAAATTACTCTCTGAAAACTCGGGAGAATTGTCAATTAAAGTTGATAAAATAATAAATGAAATGGAAAAGACATTATCAATCACAAATAGTAATTCAAATAGCACATTCAAGATTGTCAGTAAAACAAATTTGTTAATTAATTCCGCTGTAGAGAGTAGCAATAATGTTTCTACTGTTTTAGATCAATTAAAAATGCTAATTGGGGAAGTTGTGATATCTGTTAAGAGCCAAAAGGTAATTATTCAAAATATGAAATCCGTTATTAGTGGTGAATTTTCCATGCAAACTAATAAAATAGCGAATTATCTTGATGAGGTTGAAACATTAATATCCACAAATTTTGAACATATAAATGAATTTGAAAATACTAATAAGATAGACTTTCCGGCAATAAGATCGTCCGCAAATATCCCTTTATATACTTTTAGATATTATATAAATGGAAAACCACAGTGTTTATTACCCTACAGATCTAGTGATGCAACAACATCACAATCACTATACCCATCCCTTGTTGGATTAACTCAGTACTCACAAGATATAAACATTGTACCAGCAGTTGCGAAAAGCTGGGAGTTAAATGAAAATGGAAAACATTTAAAATTCTTCATAAGGAAAAATATAGTTGCACATAATGGAAAGGAGATAACATCGGAGGATGTTGAATTCACACTATACAAGATTGCTTCATCATCAAACTATTTCCAAATTGTACATATAAAAGGGGTAAAAGAATATCATAAAAAGGAATCATCTGAAATAATTGGGATAAAAGCAATC
This sequence comes from uncultured bacterium, assembly GCA_965372935.1. Classification (GTDB taxonomy): domain Bacteria; phylum Hydrothermota; class 32-111; order QNBC01; family QNBC01; genus JAGLYS01. Next base: position 5,776 of record CBDVEF010000006.1, read on the forward strand.
GATAAGTATTGCATAGACCTTGAATTGATAAGACCATATATGCCTATTATTCAAAATCTTGCAGTAGCATCAGCCGGGATTATCCCTTCAAACGAAGAAATATACATTAAAGATATAGAGAATACAGATAAAATTGTAAGTTGTGGACCGTTTATCTTGTCCGACAATAAAGATAACTATTTAAAGTATAAATCATTTGAAAATTATTTCATGGGAAAACCGTTAATAGATGAGTTAATATATTATAAAGATATAGGAGATAAAAAAACAATAGACCTCTTTTATGAAAAAGAACTTGATTATATTACCCTTTCGCAAGAAAATCTGGAAAAGGTAATGAAAGACAAAAATCTTATTCCTCATATAGTGAAGTCCTATGATCTTGGCATCCAATATTTAGGGTTCAATATGGAAACGGAAGGACCTTTCAAAAACAAACAACTCAGACAAGCTGCTGCATTTGCTATAGATAGAAAAAGATATTTAAAGGAAATAATGAAAACAACTTCGATTCCAGCTAAAGGCCTTTTCCCACCCAGTATGCCAGTATATAGTCAAAGCTTTAAAGGTTACTACTATAATGAGGAAATGGCAATTTCACTGGCTAAAAAAGCAGGTTTTGGTCCCGGGACAAAAGAGAAAGTCAATTTATTGATTGCAGGAAAAGCAGAAAAGGATCTTGAAGAAAGGTTTTATTTCTTCAAGAAAACATTTTTAAAAATAGGTATAGATCTTGAATTGGAAGTCTGCCCCTGGGCAGAGTATATTAACAAAATTCATAGCGGTAAATCTGAATTGTTTTCTCTGGGGTGGAGTGCCGATACAGGAGATCCTGACAATTTTCTCTTCCCTCTTTTTTATAGTGAAAATAGGGGAGAACCAGGCAACTCCACATTCTATTCGAGCAAACAAGTAGATGAATTAATAATTAATGCCATGGGAGAAAAGGATCCGATAAAGAGAATTCAATTATATAGGGATATAGAGAAGAAGGTAATGGATGATTGTCCAATCATTCCACTATCACATGGACTCAATTATGGTGTATTTCAACCATATGTAAAGAATATATTTATTCACTCTCTTAATATGCTCAGACCTAATTTTTTCTGGTATGATAGGTAGGTTAAATAATGAAAAAGAACGAAAAAGAATTAAAACAGTTTCTACTATTTATAATAGACCAGCAACAATTTGCTATTGAATTGATTGATATAACTGAAATTGGAGAATATATTCCTGTTATACCCATACCCAAATCATATAAATATATTTTAGGGGTTTTAAATCTAAGGGGAATTATCGTTCCAATTATCAGTCTTAGAAAAAGATTTAAACTATCGGACGATCAGATAACAAAGGATAGTGGCATTGTATATGTAAAAAAAGATAATATTATTTATGGGATTCTTGTTGATAAAATTAATGGTATAATAAAATTTGCTATTGAAAGCATAGGACAAGTTCCTAAGATTTTTAAAGAGAAAATTGATATAGCATATTTTAAGGGTATGAGTGAGATCAATAAAGAAAAAGTTATCATACTTAATACCGATGCTTTATTTGAATAATTTTAAGGAGGATGTATGGATACCAAGGTATTAATAGTTGATGATGCATTGTTTATGCGGAGGATGTTAAGAGATATTCTTGAAAAGAATGGATATATTGTTTGTGGAGAAGCTAGCAACGGGAAGGAAGCCGTAGACAAATATCAGGAACTAAATCCTGATTTTGTAACAATGGACATTATTATGCCAGATATGAGCGGTATAGATGCAGTAAAAGAGATTATCTCAATAGATGCCGGTGCAAAAATTTTAATGGTAAGTGCAATGGGACAGCAAAGTCTCGTTGTGGAAGCGATTCAGGCAGGAGCAAAGGATTATGTTGTGAAACCTTTTCAAGCTGCAAGAGTCATTGAGGCTGTTGAAAGAATACTTAGGAAATAGATTTTATGGATATGGGTCACTATGAAGAGCTATTCTATCAAGAAGCTTCTACAATTTTAGAACATATTGCTCTCGATATTATAGATCTCGAGAAAGGTGATAATTCGAAACTTGAAGAACTTTTCAGAAATATACATACATTAAAAGGTATGACCGCATCTATGGGGTACAAAGATATGGAGCTTCTTGCCCATAAAACCGAGGACTTATTAGAAAATGTTAGAAACAATACCCTCTTAGTAACACAGGATTTTATTGATTTAATGCTTCAATGCAGTGATATGCTTAAGGTATTATTTGATAATATTTTTGGTGAAAAGAAAACGATAAAAATTGATAAAATAATAAAAGCCATTAGTAATTTTGCTTCTAAATCATCAAAAACAATAAAGAAAAAAACTTCAAGTAATAATTTATATACTATAAAGATTTCGATAGGTGGTTCTATGGACTTTAAAGGTGTACGAGCAGCTGTAATTTATAAAGAATTGTCAGAAAGAGTAAAAATAATATCATCGATTCCCCCCTATGATAAAATGATAAATGGTGATTATGAAAATGTAGTTACAGTTGATGTTGAAACAGAATTAAAACCAGAAAAACTAAAAAATCTTTTATCTGATATGCTGGATGTTGAAAATGTATTTATCAAAACAAAGAAAGTCGAAACAAGAATAATTAAGGAAACAATTAAAGAGAAGGGGGAAAAAGATAAGTCGTATCGAAATCATATTGAGGGAAAGCAAAACGAACCGGTTTATGTAAGGGTAAAAATGAGTAAATTGAATGAATTACAGAACATAGTAGCTGAATTAATAATTACTAAAAGTGCCTTTGGTGAATATTTCAAAACAAAGGATCAGACAATGTTAGAAGACACGACACAAAAAATATCAAGAATAATCTCCTCCTTACAGGATGAAGTAAGTAATATGCGTATGGTTCCTCTTGAGGAGGTTTTCAGTAGATTCCCCCGATTTGTTAGGGATAGTTCAAAGGAATTAAATAAAAAAATAAACTTTGTAATAGAAGGGACTCAAATAGAAATTGATAGAGCATTGCTCAGTGGCATATACGATCCAATATTACATATTCTAAAGAATTCTATGGATCATGGCATTGAATCACCTGAAAGAAGAGAAAAATTAGGGAAAATTGCTGTCGGGCTGATTAAATTAACTGCAAGAAGAGAAAAAAATAATGTCTTTATTGAAATATTTGATGACGGGAAAGGTATAGATATTGAAAAAATCAGAACTATGATTATTGAAAAGGGGATCTTCTCAAAAGAGATCGTAGGACAGATGAAAGAAAAGGATTTAATAAATTATATTAAGAGAGGTGGATTTAGTACAGCTGATAGTATTACAAAATTTTCAGGTAGAGGAGTGGGTGTGGATGCCGTAGACAAAATTGTCAGAAAACTGGGGGGCAAACTAATAATAGAATCCAAATTTGGACATTGGACAAAGGTTACCATACAATTACCCCTTACATTATCTATTATAAAAGCAATGATAGTAACATGTGACAGAAAATTATTTGCAATTCCTTTGAACAATATACAGGAAACTGTTGATATCAATGCAAATAATATTGAAACAATACATAATCAAGAGATAGTCGTTCTCAGAGAAGAAGTTTATCCGCTCCTACGACTTCATAATATTATTGGGTTGGAGATAACAAATCAAAATGATATATTACAAGGGATAGTAATTGGCGATAATATATCTAAGGATATTTTAATTGTAGATTCATATGAATCACAAACAGAAATAGTTGTAAAGAATTTACCACCTTTATTTGATAATATAAATTTGTTTAGCGGTATATCAATTCTCGGGACAGGAAATATGGCTTTAATTCTGGATATTAACAATCTTATTTAATGGCAAGGAGCGGATATGGATATTACTAATCTTGAAAACATTCAACTCGATGGAATAAGAGAAATTGCTAATATAGGCAGTGGACATTCTGCAAGTGCTCTTTCTCAGATAATAGGACATAAGGTAATGATCAATGTCCCTGAAGTAAAGATAATACCTATAGAAAAAATCTCTTCATTATGGGCAAATCCAAAAGAAATTATAACAGGCATTCTTCTTGATTTCCTTGGAGATATTACAGGAAAAACGCTTCTATTATTTACAAAGGATGATGCAAAATATATAATAGATATTTTACTGGAAAGAGATTCAAATAGTGCTTCTTTATTTGGAGATATGGAACAATCATCATTAAAAGAAGTTGCCAATATTGTTGTATCTGCTTATTTAAGTGCTCTTGGAACATTTTTAGAGCTGATGGTAGTTCCTTCAGTCCCCGCGCTTGTTATTGACGATGCTGCAAGTGTTTTAACATCTGCATATCTATCAGGTGATACAGAAAATATCGATGCTGTTTTCTGCATAAAAACTCAATTCGAATTTATCAAAGGACAAAAAGAACTGGAAGGGTATATGTTGTTTTTACCGGATACAGATTCTCTAAAAACCATATTAAAATCTTTACATCTTGATTAAAATGTTAAATATAAGTGAAACTGAAAAGAAAATTTTAAAAAGTTTCAGAGGAAAGATAAGCCCAAATGATGCCGGGGCTCATAATAATTTATCTGTGGTTTATTATAATAAGGGAATGATCGATGACGCTATTGAAATGCTTCAAAAAGCACTTGAAATTGATCCGAAATTCACATTAGCAAGAAACAATCTTGAAACAATACTAAAAAAAACCGGTTACTATGAAAAAATCCTCATTACTTATGAAGACAGATTAAAAGATGACCCTGAAAATATAGATGTTAGACTACAACTTGCAAATATATATAAAAATATTGGCAAATATATTCAAGCTATAGAGCAATATCGAAAAATAGAAACGATAACACCTAACAATACTGAAACATACATTTGGTCCGGTTATTGTTATAAGAACCTTGGGATGTATAGTGAAGCATTGAGAGAATTTGAAAAAGCTATTGAACTTAATGTCTGTGATGATAAATTATTTACAAACACAGGAGAAACATACTATAATATCGGTCTTCTCGATAAGGCAATAGCAAGCTTTAAGAAGGCAATTGAAATAAATCCGGAAAATAGTGATGCTCATTACTTACTAAGTTTTGTTTATGGTGAAAAAGGGGATCTGGAAAAAGCAAAAGAGGAATCATCTATTGCTGCGGATCTAAATCCCAGTTATATAAAAGGAGAAGCTAATCTTCAAATAGAGCAAGCAGGTTCTAAAACATATAAAGAGGCACTTGAAGCCGGAGAACAAATATTACAAACTACACCGGATTCATTCCTGAGTCACTTTAATGTAGGAATAGGTTTTAGAAACAAAGGATTGTTTAATGAAGCACTTAAAGAATTTGTTATTGCTTTAGAAAATTCTCCTAATAGCAGTATGGTTTATACACAAATTGGAGAGATATATCTTCTTTTAGGGAAATTCGATGAGGCTATTAATAATTATAAAGCGGCTATTAAATTGGCTCCGCATTCCCCAAAAGCAAATAATGATATAGGTGTGGCATATCATCAATTAGGGAATATTAACAAAGCTATAGATTATTATAACAGAGCTATTGGCATAGACAAAGAGTACATATTAAGTTATTCTAACTTGGGGATAGCATATGTACATCAAAAGGATATGGAAATAGCATAAAAATGTTTTAAAAATGCAATCGACATAAATCCAACATTTCCCGATTCTTATTTAAATTACGCAATATTACTTATAGAAAAGAAAGATTATGATAAGGCGGAGGAATTTATAATAAAAATATTGGACTTAAAAGAAAACTACCCATATGCATATAATATTTTGGGATTAATATATTTAAAGAGAAAAGATATTAAAAATGCAATTCAATCATTTTCAAAGGTACTTTCTCTTGATCCTTCAATAATTGACGCTAAATATAATCTTGGATTTGCTTACTCTCAAATAGGAGAGTTTGAAAAATCACTAAAGATAATGCAAGAGGCAATGAAACTTTCTCCATATTATTCAAGTTATCAATACAAACTCGGTATAGATTTTTATGCGGATAAATTAGATATACTTGTTCCGAATATACTTAAACCAAAAGAGGAAAAGAATATAGAACTTAATACAAAAGAGGAGACAAATTTAATAGAAAACCTTTTTAAGACTGATAATGTAGTTAAGGAAAAAAAGAGAGAAGAGGAAATAGAGATTAAAGCTAAAATTGAAAATATAAATACACTTATTAAAGACAATAATATGGATCGGGCATTTAATAAAATGTTAACATTATTGCATAATAACTCTAAAAACACCGATGTAATATTAATAGCAGCTAATTTATACAGATTAAAAGGGTTATATGGAGAATCACTGGAGTTTTACAATAAAGTTCTGGAAAAAGAACCAAATAATAAGGAAGCTGTTGTTAATTCTACAGAAATTTATGTAGATAAAGGAGACCTGAATGGAGCGGAAAATTTAATGTTATCTTATTTAAAGAAGTTTCCTGAAGACGAAGATGCCAATTTATTATTAGGGAAAATTTGTTTGGGAAAAGAGGAATTTGACAATGCCATAAATTATTTCACAAACATAATAAATAGAAATAAAAATAATTATGAATCATACTATAACATAGCACTTGCATATCTTGCACTAAATAAAATTGATAAGGCAACCTCATCAATTGAAAAGTCATTAAAAATTAGACCTGATGACCCAAAAGTAAATCTAAATATGGGAATCTTAAAATATTTAACTTCAAACTATGATGATGCAATAAAATTTTTCAATAAAACACTAAAAATTCAGCCAAAAAATACAAAAGCATTATATTCGTTAAGTGAAGTATATATTTCTGACAATAAATATGATAAGGCGAAAGAGATTTACGAAACATTAATTGATCTTAAACCTGCAAATATCGAATATTGGTATGAATACGGAAAGATATTATATAATCTCGGAGATCAAGATAAAGCTTTCAATGCTTTTAATACCATTATTGATATTGATAATAATTATCCCCTTTCATACTATGCTTTAGCATATATATATGCAGAGAAAAATACAATAGAAAAAGCAATTGAAATGTGGGTTAAAGCCGAATCTCTTGCAAAAGACAATAAAGAATTGCAAGAAAACATTCAACATAATTTAAAAATTGCACGTGATTGGATTGCAATAATTACAAAAGGTATTTAATGGCAATTACAGGTAGTTTGAAGGAATTAAATATTGTTGACATTTTACAAATGTTGTCACTATCACAAAAAAGCGGTATTTTTAAAATTACAAGTACTACTATAAATAACACGGCAATAATTTATATATTTAACGGCAAAGTCGTTTTATCATATCTCTCCTCTAAAAATATTAAAGATAAATTACTGTCGGAAATAGACGATATAGGCAATAGAGCAAAATATGATGCAAATTATTCAGAGATTAATCTCGGAGAATTTTTCCAAGAACTCCTGGATAATAATGTAATGAGCAAAAAGCATTTATTCGATATTATAACAAAGGAAATAATGTCTGTGGTATATAAAACGTTCAAATGGGAAGAAGGCAATTTTTCTTTTGATGATTACCAGATTGACAAATTATTACCTGTCGGGATTTTACCATCAATCAAGATTGAGAATCTTATTATGGAGGGGTCCAGACAAATTGATGAGTGGAGTATTATTGAATCGAAAATCAGATCATTAAATGATATAGTTGTTTTTGATATGGAATTAGAAGATATAAACGAAATAAATTTAACACCTAAAGAATGGATGATTATTTCATTTATCGATGGAGAAAGGAATGTACAAGATATCATAGATAAGTCAGGTGATGAATTCGAAACAGCAAAAACAATATATGGCTTAATTACAGCAGGGATATGCGAATTAAAACCAAAAGATGGGGGGGAAATAATAGCAAAAACAACTGAACAAATTATAAAATTAATTGAAAATGGTAAATTTAATAATGCAATAAAAGAAATTAGAAACCACAGGTTGATTGAGAATATTCCTAATGCATTATTACTTCTTGAAGCCGAGATTTACTGGAAAACCGATCAATTGGCATTAGCAGCAGATAATTATGAAAAATATCTCAATAATGTTAATAGTCATTCTCCAATTAAATATGATTTAACACTATGTTATATTTTTACAGGCGATATTGATAAGGCATATACAATAATAAATAGCATTAAAAAAGATGAATTAAGTTTTGAGTTAATCGAGAAAGTAGAGAAATTAAAGGCATTATTGCATGAATCATGCAACTTAAAGAATGATAGGATTCCAATATATCAAAGGATTGAATATGAAGGATCAGAATGAACTTTTAAATAATGATCCGGGTAGCCTATTTATTGCACAGTTAGCCTCAATGTATATTGAAAACGGGCTGTTGAATGAAGCTATAGGAATGTGTTTGCAAACATTAAAATCTTATCCGGGATATGATGAATGCAGACTTGTTTTAATGAAAGCTTATCAAATACAAAACGATGTTAAAAATTTTTCAATAAATTATAATTACTTAGAAAACAATGTTTCTTCTATAATTCCATCAGAATTTAAAGAGTATTATAACCAAAATTCCAAAGCAATTGATACACGAACAGATGAGGTTAATAAAATTCCTACCGAGGCAAAAGATACTCAAACTAAAACAATAATTGAGAATAAGCTTGAGGAAAGTATCAACATTCTTGATAATTTACAAAATACAATAAAAGATTCAATGAAAAGTTTAAATAATATAATAGGTATAGTTGTTTCTGATGATACCGGTATTCCTATCACTTCCAGTTTTAAGATGGATATGGACATTGATGAGACTACTGCTTTGATATCTCTTTCAATAAACGACATGAGAGAAGCTTTAAATATAATAGAACTATCATCTTTTAAAAAGATATATATTGAAATTGGGAAAGGCATTATATACATATTCCCACTTACCACAGACACATACCTTACAATAATAGGAACAAAAAATACAACCTTAGGAATGATACAGTTAATAGCAAAAAAATTAATATTAGAGATTAAGGATTATTTATGATTAAATATTTGGAAAAACTAAATGATATCCCTTCAGTAAAAGGCTCAATTCTTTCTGATAAAGATGGTATAATTATCGAATCTCTAATGTATTCTACTCTCAATAAAGAACTTTTAGCGGCAATGGCTGCAAAGGTTGCTTTAAATATCGAGAGCAATATTTCTTCAATAGATAATGTTATTGCTTCACATTGTATAATTTTTACGGATTCCGTAAATATCTTTTTTTCTATTTTAGGTGATCTCATACTTATTATGGTTACAGATACAGATATAAATATTGGTTTTGTAAAGATTGAAATGAATAAGGCAATAAATCAGTTGAAAAAAGAATTTTCATAATGATGTTAGAAAGAGATAGATTCACCACGAATAATCACTGAAAGAGCAACAAGTTACAAATATCAAGTAGGAAGCGAGAAGTGAGAAAGGGAATAAGAACGAATTTCACTAAGGGGAAGGGAATATTTTTAACTTTCCCTCCACAGTTGGGAGGGAATAGAAGGGAGGGGGATTATGGCAGACGCAGATTGCCCCTACAATTTACAACTTTCCCTCCACATTGTGGGAGGGAATAGAAGAGAGGGAAGATAATTAGAACAGAGAGGAATGGATTTAATCCTTTCCTCTCTCATTAAAGTGGTAATTATGTCTATACCTATCTACCTCAATTTTTAAATATACTTGACAGAAAAAGTAGTTTGTATAAAATGTCATATATGAATATAATTATTAACTTTCATCCGATAAATTAATAAATAGTTATTTTACAACAATTATAAAGGAGTATTTATGAAGAGAATTTTAGTGAAAGGTGCAGTAGGGCAAATAGG
>CBDVEF010000007.1:0-14611 GCA_965372935.1 uncultured bacterium
ATTAAGAATATCGCCTCTTCGCAAATCATTTATTGAAGAAAGCTGAGTAGAAATATTCGGCAGTGTAGAAGTACCATATTTGCTGGATCTATCCCAGCATCTTGATACAAAGCCCGAACAGTCAACACCAATAGCATAAATAGAAACACCACTTGTTGCAATGTCTCCTGCATATTTATCAGCCAACAAACCATTATCAAATTGGCTGAGAGAGGAAAATCCTCCCCATTTATATGGAATGCTTATATTACTCCCGACAACTACCCAATCCGGTGTTCTTACTTGAATACCGTTAGGATCCGTTATTGTCCCGTAAGTAAGGTTTGACGATGAAGCAAAAAATTGGTGAGTAACATATGTATCAGCAATATTAAGGACCTCTGTTCTTGTAATAGGTTCATCATATTTATATTCTGGAGAGGATATATCATCTTCTTTAATAAGCATATTGTTATAATGGCATTTTTTATCATATAATTTCTTGGGAAATACGGGATATTGATCAGGGAATATTTGAAGTACACAAAATTCTTTACTTGTGGATAATCCGTAGTATACAAAACAGTCGAAAATTTCAACGGGATTTTGAATATATGTAAAATGTATATCAGGTAATATTTCTCTCATTAGTATATTGCCAGAGTAATCCAGTATAAATATTTCTTGAGCAACCTCTATAGGGGATTCACAAATAAACTTTTCCACAATAATTACTACATATTTATCTGAAATAGCTTCAATACATGCAGATGCAATTGAATAACCTACATTTATGAAATAATCAATATTATTAATGCTAATAATAAAACCATCTGCTTCGACTGTCGACTTTAAAAGATTCCCGTTATAAAATATGCTATTGAGAATAGAAATGATTTTACCATTAATATCAACTATATATGTCTTTCCATTTGATGTTGTGACATAAACATTATCATTATATATCCCCATAAATTTAATCGGTTCTTTGATATTATCAATCGGGATATATTTATCGCCTTTAATTATATAATTATCATACCTTAACAAAATCTCTTTTCCCCGAAATGAAATATCTCGAATATTTTTATTGCAAGACATTAAAGAAATCCTGCTATCTTCAATCTTCACAACGCTACCTTTCACAGGATCTGATAGATAGATAATTTTATCAGTAATATAGAATGATGATGGTCCAATATTTACACCTGGAACTCTAAGATAGGAGATTTCATCTGGTTTATTACCGAATTTTATTGAATATATATTATCACCATATGAATACATATACAAAAAAATAAATAAGATAAGAACGGTTACTTTTTTCATACTTACCTCTATATTTAAGTATATCAGATTTTATAATTTATGTAAATAATATCAAATCTACCCACTCCCGCCATTACTTTCTCTCCCTTCGTGTAATTCATTCTCTAATTCGTGAAATAAAGGCAATAATATTCTCTTCTCTTAGTGAAATTTGTTCCCAATTCGTGAAATAAAGGTAAAATGTTTTCCCTTTCCCTTCGTGTAATTCGTTGTTATTTCTTTCTTTCCCTTCTCGGCTGATGTCTGACGTCTGGTGTCTGATGTCCATTTCTTATTTATTCGTGAATTCGTGGTTATTCCCTCTCTCCCCCCTCTGTTGTATCTCCCCCTTTATCCTATTCTATAATATTTCTCCATATTTTCTATCTTCTTATACAACATTGAATTGTAATTTAATTTTATATTATTATCAATTATTGATTTTGCACACTTTCTTGCTTTTATCAGCATTTTTTCATCTTTGACAATATCGGCGACCCTGAAATCAGGGAGTCCATGCTGGCTTGTACCGTAAATATTCCCGGGACCTCTAATTTTTAAATCCTCTTCTGCAATTATAAAACCATTACTTGTGTTTTCCATAATTTTTAATCGTCCCGCCGACAGATCACTAATAAATTTATCCGTTATCATAATACAATAAGATTTCTTTTCCCCGCGTCCTATGCGTCCCCTTAATTGATGAAGTTGAGACAGGCCAAACCTCTCAGGGTGTTCAATAACCATAATTGTTGCATTTGAAACATCGATTCCTACCTCAATAACTGTTGTTCCGACAAGAATTTCAATTTCACCTTTTGCAAATTTAATCATTGCAGCATCTTTATCCGCAGATTTCATCTTTCCATGTATTAATCCGACATTAATTCCCTTAAAATGTTTTTTCAATGATTCATACATTACCGTAGCTGCCTTCAAATCCAATTTTTCAGACTCTTCTACTAATGGATAAATAACATAAACTTGGTCATTGTTTTCATTGATCCGATTTTTTATAAACGAATATAATTCTCCTCTCTTATTGTTTCTTATCCATCTTGTTATTATCTTTTGTCTCCCCGGGGGCATTTCATCGATAATTGAAATATCCAAATCACCGTATAATGTCATTGCCAATGATCGTGGAATAGGCGTTGCCGTCATAACAAGAAGATGTGAACTCTCCCCTTTCATTAACAATTTCTTTCTCTGTTCAACACCGAATCTATGTTGTTCATCAACGATTGAAAGTGCTAACGATGAGAACATTACATCATCCTCAATCAATGCATGTGTTCCTATAACAAGTTTCATCTTACCACTCTTCAGGTCATCTTTTATCTTTATTTTTTCACTCTTCTTTATACTGCTTGTTAATAATTTTACATCTACTTGAAATCCCGATAGATATTTTATTATCTTATCATAATGCTGTTTTGCCAGGATTTCAGTAGGTGCCATTATCGCAACCTGATAACCACTATCTATGACTGCGAGAGAAGCAATTAATGCAACAATTGTTTTTCCGGAACCTACATCCCCCTGCAGTAATCTTGACATTCTTTTTGAAGATTTCAGATCTTGAATAATTTCATCCACTACCCTTTTCTGGGCATTTGTAAGTATAAAAGGCAAATTTTCTGAAAACTTTTCGACTAATTTTTTACCCTCTATAACAACACCTGACTCCTTCTCTCTAATATACCTCTGTTTCCAAAGATACACCTGCGAATAGAGAAATTCATAAAAAGCAAGTGCTTTTCTCCCTTCAATTGCATCTTCCATTATCGATGGATTATGAGTTTTCTTAATCGCATCAATGAAAGAGATAACATTAAATTGCGACAATAAATTATTTTCAAGCACTACCCATCTGGCAATATCGATATTCATTATTGCATTGTGAATTATTTTCCTTAAATATCTCTGTGAGAGACCTTCCGTTAATGGGTAAACCGGTACTATTTTATCAAAATGCTCAATTTCCATTCCATCCTCACCTAATATTTCATATTCCGGTTGTATAATTTGATACCCTCTGTAGAGGTCAATAACTCCATACACCAGAAGATGAACCCCTCTTTTTAACATATTTTTTATATATGGTTGATTAAAAAATACAAGCTTAATATTACCTGTGCCATCTGAAAAAAGTATCTCAGTTATCGTTTTCCTTGACCTTACTAATCTTGAACCTACATCGAGAATAGTCCCTGCCAGTGTAACGGTTTCTCCCTTTTTTATCTCTCTTATTTCTTTAATATTTTCTCTTTCAATATATCTTGACGGGATATGAAGTAAGAGATCTTCAACTGTATTGATATTTAATTTATTAAGAATTCGAGATACTTTGGGGCCTACACCCTTAACATATTTTACATCTGTATCTGATAGAAGCATTATTCTTTATAAGGCGATTCTTTCTCTGCCTTTTTGATATCTCTGTTCATTATATAGTAAAGAATTACAATCATTACAACAGCTAATAACAAGCCATACAATTGCGCCGATATAATAAAAATATTGTAGAGACCGTGCATTAAAGCAGCTATTAATAATCCAAATACAACATAGCGTTTTCTCCCTGTTATCTTTGATTTATATAGGGGATAACCCCATAACGCTGCAAATACTATATGACCTAATGTTGAAAAAACAGCTCTAACAAATATAACCTTCCACCCCATTGTCATCATATAAAGCATATTTTCTACCGTAGCGAATCCAAGTGCAGCAGCTGTACTGTAGACTATTCCATCAATAGGTTCATCCAGTTCTCTACTCCTAAATACAGTTAATCTAACGGCAAGAAATTTTACTATTTCTTCCGAAAGTCCGACAATAAGAATGTAGTATAAATATTTATTTGAAATCAGTTTATGAAAAAAACGTTCTATAATACCTGCGGGCAATATAGCAATCATCCCGGCAATAAATACATATATAATAAATAGCGGGGGTTCCGGCTCATACTTATCCTTATTTATGAAATAAAAGAGCCAGAATAATCCGGGAATAAATGCAACTATAATTATAAAAAGAATCATCTGAATTTATAGGATAATGTTAAAATATTCCCCATTCCAAGATCGTTATGTATAAATATTGAATAATCAAAATAGAAATTTCTAAATGTTCCTCCTGCCCCTAAAGTCGGGTTCTGTTGATATATACCTGCTGATAACCTAATATAATTGGCAATGTAAAAATCAATACCCACTTGAATATCCATACTAAAGTAATTAAGGTCAAATTGATCAGCTGTCCCTCTATTGTCAAAATGAATAGGGAAACGAGTATAAACATTCAATCTATTTTTATTAAGAGGAAGACTATATCCCATCATCAGATTGAGTTCGGGATAGGCAAATTCCTTTTCTCCATTATCCCAGAAAATAATCGTTGTTGAGATATTTTTAATACTGAGGGATGAGTAAATATTATTAAAAAAATCAAATGATATTCCAGCATCAATACCTACCCCAAGTCCGTAATGAGTATCAAAACCTCTATAATCAGTTTTTAAATTGAAGCCTAATGAAGTTACTCTATTTATTTTTTTAACATAATTAAAAATTAAAAAATATCTATTCCATGATGTATAGTGATCTATATAAGGTTGATTATTTGGACCAATTGTGTCAGTAGTATCGGGTAGTGTTGTAATTGGGATATTGCCGGAACTGAACCGTCCTATAAAAACAGAAAAACCCTGATTATAATCATTTATAGAGAATATTAAATTGTCATCACTGTACAGATCGAATCCGGAAATATGATTATATGAAATAAATTTCATTTTCTCATTTCTAATGCTAGCTGGAGCTATTATAAACGACACTGGCATATCAGAGAAAAATGCAGCATCCCCGGAAGAAATTATTGCTGCTGAATAGGGAAGATTATAGAATTCTCCTGCATAAGGGGTTGCTTGAATATAGAATGGAAAAACAATTACCATTAATATAAGTAATCTTTTCATAATTCCTCTAAATTTTAAAGTATAATCATTCATAAGTCAAGCCTTTAGCTACTGTTTTATAAAAAGTCTTAGAATATCATTATATGTCACATAAAGCATTAATAGTATAAGGAATCCGAAACCTGCATATTCAACAAATCCCATAATTTTATCCGATAATTTCTTTCCAAATATCCTGTTCAAAGTAAAAAGTATAATTTGCCCACCATCAAGAGGGGGAAATGGAATCATATTAATAAGAGCAAGATTGATTGTAATAAATGCAATAAATCCAAATAAGGCGTTAACTCCCCAGTTCATAGATT
This sequence comes from uncultured bacterium, assembly GCA_965372935.1. Lineage (GTDB taxonomy): Bacteria > Hydrothermota > 32-111 > QNBC01 > QNBC01 > JAGLYS01. The sequence goes on from CBDVEF010000007.1 coordinate 5,575, forward strand.
GACCGGTTAATTTAATGATTGCTATAGGACCACCAAGTTCCTTCGTTGAAACCTTCTTTGAAAGAAGCAATCTAACCTGATAACCTATGAGTTTAATTGTTGAAATCGATTGCCCAACAGCAAGGTAGCATCCATAAAACGGGTTAACTCTTTTAATATCAAATTCCCTTAATGCACCTACATACCCAATGGCAATTACAGAATCACCATCCAATATTTTTTGCTCCTTAGGAATAATATCAATTTTTAATGAATCGACACCCCTAAGCACTAATAAAGAAACCTGAGTATTGGCGTTTTTTCTTATAATGTCAACAAATTCACTCCATTCATTAATCTCTATTGAATCTATTTTGAATACTTTATCTCCTCGCTTTAATCCTGCTTTTGAAGCAATTCCATTCTTCTCAATCTGACCTATAATAGGGGGTAATTCAGGGATTATTCTATTTAAGTAATCTGATTTTTCCCCTTTAATTACAACATCAAGAATTTCATTCCCTCTCTTTATTTTAAAAAGATTTTCTCTTTCCGAACTAAAACAACCATACATATCATCCCAGAAAATTATCTTTTTATTATTTATGCTAATTATACTATCACCCGGTAAGATAGATGTTTGCATTATCTTATTATCCGTTTTAATATTTAAAATTTTAGCATTCTTAAAAGAAGCTATGCCAAATCCCATTATTGAGATATAAAATAGCAATATCCCAAGTAAAAAGCTAAATAACGGACCTCCAAATATTATAAGGTATTGTTTCCATAGCGATTTGCTTAAAAATTCATCAGGTTCCCCTTTCATCTCACCCTTTTCCATTCCATACACATGGACATACCCACCTATTGGAAAAAATGAAAAGATAAAATCCGTACCATTCTTTTTAAAACCAAATATTTTTGGTCCCATACCTATAGAGAATGTCGGGACTCTAATCTTAAAGAGTTTAGCAAAAAGAAAATGACCAAACTCATGACTTGCTACTAAAACCATAAAACCAGCTACACCCAAAATAATTGTAATAGCTATATTCATAATTTCACTCCTCTGGCATATTGTTGAGCCCATTTATTAACTTCTAAAATATCTTCAATTCCTGGATTCCTGATTATATTATGTTTATCCAATGTTTTTTCAACTATTTTTAAAATATCTAAAAATCCTATTTCTCCCTTAATAAATCTATAAACAGCAACCTCATCAGCAGCATTAAGAACTGCAGGCATAGTTCCCCCCTCATTTAAACAATCCCTTGCAATTCTCAAAGCACAGAATGTTTTTTCATCTGGTTTATAGAAATTCAGTGAGCAAATTTTACTTAAATCCAATTTCTCTATAAATGCTTCTCCATGTTCCTCTTCAAGCAAAGCATATTCTATTGGCAGTTTCATATCAGGTTTGCTCAATAATGCTTTTACCGAATAATCTTTAAATTCCACAAACGAGTGTACAATTGATTGCGGATGAATCAGTACATCAATTTTCTCTTCCGGTAAATTGAAAAGATAATGTGCTTCAATTATCTCATATCCCTTATTCATCATCGTTGCAGAATCAATCGTAATTTTCTTACCCATATTCCAGGTTGGATGGTTTAAGGCATCTTTAATTGTAATATGTGTAAGATCACTTTCGTTTCCCCAAAATGGACCACCTGAAGCAGTTAAAATGACCCTTTCAATGCTATCCGTTAATTCCCCCTTTAAACATTGATAAATTGCATTATGCTCGCTATCTATAGGAATAATATATTCATACGATTCCTTGTCGATAATGACTCCGAAAATTACAAGGGATTCCTTATTAGCAAGTGCAATTTTTTTCCTCTTATTCAATATTTTCAGGGTAGGCAATCCTCCTGCAAATCCTGAAATAGCATTCATATAAATATCTGTTTCGTCTCTCTCAATAATCTCATCTATGCCTTCTACCCCACATAATATTTCAGTAGTTCCATTGTAGCCACTTTTAAACTTGAGGCATTCATCTGTATTTGTAATAACACCATAAGCAGGATTTAATCTCTCGACTATCTTATAAAATTTCTTGATATTTGTATCACAAGAAATTGCATATAACGCAAATTTATCTTTATATTTTTCTAATACCTCAATTGTATTTAATCCGATTGATCCCGTAGCACCCAGTATTGTAACCTTTTTTATCATGAGAATAAAACCATTTTTAAATATAGATAATAATATATGAACGGAACCATAAATAAAAATCCATCGAATCTATCCAATAGTCCACCATGTCCGGGGAGAAATTTTGATGTATCTTTGATATTCAAATCACGCTTAAAAAGAGATTCTGTCATATCTCCGATCTGGCTAAGAATTGAACCGATTATACCAATAGCAAATACATCATAATAATTCAATAGATTTCCAGATATAAGCTTTATAAAAAAAACACCACAAATAGAAAATATTATATTCCCGATAGCTCCTTCCCATGTTTTTTTTGGGCTAACCCTGGATAATAACTTATGCTTTCCAAAACGAATACCTATAAAATATGCCCCCGAATCACCTAACCAACCTAAAGCAAATGGTAATAACGCAAAATAGAATCCATTCCTGTATGACAAATTGAAATATTGAGGTAATTGTCTTAGAAAGACCAGATGACCAAGAAGCCATGGGATAAAAAAGGCACCCAATGCCGTTGAGGCCACATGGTAAATCGGTCTATCCGATATTGTTCTTGTTAGTTCGAATATGCTTATAATAAGATAGCCAAGTGCCAGTGTAAGAAATAGGAAAAAATAACTGTGATAAAACATTGTAAGAACGATAGCCGCCCCCATTATTGATCCGAATAACTTATGGGGAGCCATTTTTTTGTATTCAAGTATTTTAAAAAATTCAAATGACGAAACAGCACATAACAGGGCAACAAATATACCGAAATAATAGTTTCCAAGATATATTAAAAAGATTATGAGTGGAACCCAAAAAAAAGCCGTTAAAAATCTTAACGCTAATTCCTTTTTTTTGTATTTAGACATTACCGAATTTCCTATCTCTACTATTGTACACTGATAATGCCTTCAATAATTCTCCTTTATCAAAATCAGGCCATAATACATCTGTAAAATAGAATTCCGAATAGGCAATTTGCCATAAAAGGAAATTAGATATTCTAATTTCACCACTTGTGCGTATATTGAGATCAGGATCAGGGATATCTTTTATATAAAGGTATTGTGAAAAAATCTCACTATTTATATCCTTCAGCTCTAATTCGTTATTTTTAATCCTTTTGATAATTTTTATCACCCCTTGAACAATTTCCTCTCTACCTCCATAATTAACAGCTAATATCAAATTCAGACCTGTATTATTCTCCGTTTTCTCTTCAATCCACCTTATAACATCTAAAACTTCCTTATGTAGTTTCTGTTGCTCACCCATAATTCTAACTTTAACATTATTTGCAGTAAAATCATTAAGTTGCTCTTTCGCTGTTTTTATAAAAAGTTTCATTAAAAAGTTTACTTCATCAAGAGATCTCTTCCAATTTTCAGTAGAAAATGTATATAATGTTAGATATTTTATTCCTAATGCTCCCACATTTTCGACAATCTCTTTTACCCTTTTTACCCCTTCTCTATGTCCCATCATTCTGGGTAAATTCCGCTTTCTCGCCCATCTCCCATTTCCATCCATTATAATAGCAATATGTAAGGGGACATTAGGATTGCTTTTCCTCATTATACTTCCATAACTTCATTGATCTTCTCATTTACCATTTTTTCAATTATTTCAATGTAACTATCTGTTATTTTTTGAATTTCTTCAAGATCAAGATCCCTTTGGTCCTCGGAAATTTTTCCATCTTTTTGCAATTCTTTTATATTTTCGTTAGAATCTCTTCTTATATTTCTTATAGCAACTTTAGAATCCTCCCCTATCCTCTTAACAGTCTTGCTGGTTTCTACTCTTCTCTCTTCACTAAGAGAGGGGATATTAATTCTTATGGTTTTACCATCATTCGTAGGATTAAACCCTAAATTTGCAACTTGAATTGCTTTCTCAACACTCTCAAGTTGTGATTTATCCCATGGTTGAATAATTACTAAAGTGGCATCTGGAACAGATATATTTGCTACCTGATTGAGAGGTGTTAGGTTCCCATAGTAATTAACCTTAACATTCTCAAAAAGTCCTATTTTTGGTCTTCCACTTCGTACTTTATTAAATTCATGTTTAAGTGATTCAATTGATCTTTGCATTCTATCTTTTGTTAATTTTATTTCCTCCTTATTCATTTTTGTCCTCCACAATCTATTATTGTTCCAATATCCTTACCCAAAACAATATTCTTCATATTATCTTTAGTGTATAGATTAAAAACAGAGATAGGGAGATTATTTTCCATACATAAACTTACAGCTGTTGTGTCCATTGCCCTATATCCATTTTTAATAAAATGAAGATATGATATATTTTTCAAAAGAATTGCTTTGCTATTTTTTAAGGGGTCACTATTAAACACACCGTCAACTTTTGTTCCTTTCATAATTATATCAGCTCCTATTTCAATAGCCCTTAATGCGGCAGCAGTATCTGTAGAAAAATAGGGATTCCCTGTTCCACATGAAAAAATTACTATTCTTCCTTTTTCAATATGTCTTAAGGCTCTTCGTCTAATATAAGGTTCAGCAACATTTGCCATTGTGATAGCAGTCATAACTCTTGTAAAAACACCTTTTTTTTCGAGAGCACTTTGTATTGCCAATGAATTTATTACTGTTGCTAACATTCCCATATAATCAGCTTGAACCCTGTCAATCTGAAGATAATTGACAGCTTGTTGCCCTCTTACTATATTACCTCCACCAATAACGAGACCAATATCTACACCATAACTATGAAGTTCAATAATTTCATCGGTGAGTTTACCTACAATAACGGGATCAATAACATTGTTTTCCCCTGAAAGAATTTCCCCGCTTAATTTTAAAACAATCCTCTTATAGCGGGGGCGATGCATTATTCTTCTCCTATTTTAAATCTTGCGAATCTCCTTACGGAAATATTTTCTCCAAGTTTAGAAATAAAATCTTTAATGAGTTCCTGTACAGTAATTGAATTGTCTCTTGCATATCCCTGTTCAAGAAGACATACCTCTTTGTAATACTTTTTAATTTTTCCTTCAACAATATTGGCAATTACCTTATCTGGTTTTCCTGAATTTTTCATCTGTTCTGCATATATTTCTTTCTCTTTATCAATAATCTTCTTAGGAACATCTTCTTTTTTTACATACTTAGGAGAAGCTATTGCAATATGCATAGCAATCTCATGGGCAAGTTCTTTAAAATCTACTGTTCGTGCAACAAAATCTGTCTCACAATTGAGCTCAACCAGAATACCTAACTGTGCACCTGGATGAATGTAGGATTCAATAATCCCTTGATTGGCTTCTCGAGACATCTTCTTAACAGCATTTACTATACCCTGTTTTCGTAAATATTCCACAGCTTTATCAATATTACAATCATTGTTAACAAGGGCATTTTTGCAAGCTAAAATCCCAGCTCCCGTTGTCTTTCTTAATTCTTTCACCATTTCAGGAGTTACTTTCATTCTATCCTCCCTTACTCAGATTTTTTTGATTTCTTAACAACTTTTTTTGTCTCTTCATTTACCTTATCAGTTTTTTTATCGGTTTTCTTTTCCCTCTTTTCTATATCTTTAACCTTCACTTTTTGGGATTTTTCCTTAGTAGTTATTGCAGGTTTTTTTGTAGTTGTAGCCGATTCTTTCTTGATGACCTTTTTTACATCTGCTTTTTTAACTGTCTTCTTTACCTGTTTGGTTTCTATTTTTTCCGCCTTTTCATCTATATCTTTATCTTCCTCTGCCTTGCTTTTTTCTATCATTGTTTCCTCTTTAGCTCTTTCCTTTGATTTACTATGAATCTCACCCCCCTCTTCAATTGCCGCAGCTATAACTGAAGTAAAAAGTTTAATAGAACGGGTTGCGTCATCATTCCCTGGTATCGGATAATCGATATTATCAGGATCAATGTTTGTATCAACAATAGCTACCACCGGGATATTAAGTTTCAAAGCTTCTTTATATGCTATATCTTCATTCTTTATATCAACTATAAAGAGGATATCAGGCAATCTGGTCATATCTTTTATACCATTGAGATACTTATTTAGTTTTATCCTTTCCTTGTGGATTTTTAATGCCTCTTTTTTAGGCATATTACTTGCTCTTCCATCAATTTCCATCTTTTCATAATCAAGCATTCTTGAAATAGTTTTTTTTATTGTCCTGAAGTTAGTTAACATTCCTCCAAGCCATCTATCTGTAACATAATATGCATTACATTGCTTTGCACACTCAAATATTATATCCTTTGCTTGTCTTTTTGTCCCTACCATCAAAACACTTTTCCCTTCTGCAACCTGATCACATATAAACTCATATGCCTTTTGAAGGTGATCAAGTGTTTTTTCAACATCAATTATGTGTATTCCGTTTTTTTCCCCATATATAAAATCCTTCATTTTCGGATTCCATCTCCATGTTCTGTGGCCAAAATGTGCTCCAGCTTCAAGTAAAGTTTTTACACTTACATCAATCATTTTTCCTCCTATAAAAAAATAGTTATTCCTCCACCGACATGAGAGTAAACCTGACAGGCACTATCCCCTCATATAGATAGTCGATGTGTGAATTTCGAAATTATCTCTTTGAAAATTGGAAAGCCTTTCTTGCTTTCTTCAATCCATATTTTTTTCTTTCTTTAACTCTGGCATCCCTGGTTAGGAATCCTGCTTGCTTTAACACCTTTCTAAGTTCAGGATGTTCATTAACCAAAGCTCTTGATATACCAAGTTTTACCGCTTCAGCTTGTCCCGCTATACCGCCACCTTTAGCATTAATAATGACATCATAACTCTCAGTCATATTTGTAATTTTAAATGGCTGTTCAATATTAACTATAAGGTCCATTCTGCCAAAATAATCAGTGAAATTCTTACCATTAATTCTTCTCTTGCCTGTTCCTTGTCTAAGAATTACACTTACTGAAGCTTCCTTTCTTCTTCCTGTAGCTCTTGTCTGTTCCGTAATTTACCTCCTATTAGCTAACTTATTTGCTCAGGGATTTGAGCTTGATGTGGATGCTCGCTTTGTTTATATATTTTTAGTTTTTTGAGCATTTTTCTTCCAAGTTTATTTTTTGGAATCATTCCTTTTACAGCATGTCTTAATACTCTATCAGAATGTTTATTCATCATCATTTTCAGCACTATACTCTTTGCATTACCAATATATCCTGAATGTCTGTGATATGTTTTCTGATTAAGTTTATTGCCTGTAAAATGAAGCTTATTGGTATTAATAACTACTACAAAATCACCAGTATCTACATAAGGGGTATATATAACTTTATTCTTACCTCTAAGGATATCAGCTATCTGAACAGCAAGTCTTCCCAATACTTTATCTTTTGCATCTATTAAATACCATTTTCTTTCAATATTTTCCTTTTTAGCGACATAAGTCTTCATCTATTACCTCCAGATATTACCAGTCTATCATCCATAGAAATGCTATATATCATATAATCATACAAGTGTCAATATTAAAACACATAGATGATGTTACAATGCTAAAATGTCACATATTAATTACCAAGACTTAAAATCAGATGTAAATAAATTCATCAAGTTCAGAGATAAATATGGTTGGCATGGTGTTTTATAAGTAGCTTCTTCTCTTTTCTATAAGCTTAAAAAATATTAGGTCCATTAAATTAACCTTATCAGATTCAGGAAGGTCAATGATTATTGATTTATTTTGATTAAATAGTTTCTCAACGGGTAAATTAGGCAAACCTTTTTGTTGAGCCGTTTTAAAATCTACTGATTTATTCACAAACAATATATACATCTATAAATGCCTCTTACTTTCCTTTGTATTCTTTAAGTATTTTAATGGTATTATAATAATCAGCATCAGGACAATAGTCCTTATTCTCTTTTCTGATTTTGATATATAATGATTCCTCTTTTCTCTTTTCTCCTAAAATTAAGGCAGTTTCTCCCCGTTTATCTTTTAAACCGATTTGAGCTCCGTTCTCCAAAAGTATTTGAATTACTTTCCAATAACCTTTTTTGGCTGCTCCATGGAGTGGCGTATGTCCCAATATATCAACTGCGTTTACATTGGCTTCATTATATATAAATAAACTGCAAAGATCGGTTCGACCATGTTGTGCTGCCTTGTGTAACGGTGTTTCTCCTATTGAATTAGAATGGTTAACATCTGCTCCGTGTTTAATAAGAAGTTTGGCAATAATTCTTGATCTGTTTATTTTTTTGCGTTGCCCCTGCATATTCCCAAAAAAAGATTCTTTTGTTGTTTCAAAAAGAACTGTCCATGTCGCTTTATTGTTAGGAGCTATATTGGGATTAGCTCCTTTTTCAAGAAGCATTTTTGTAGCATCCACATAATTTCCTACGACTGCCCACCAAAGAATTACAAAACCATCTTTTTCTATACTATTAATATCTTTTTCTCCTTCGATTAATTTTTTAATCTCTGTTTCAAATTCTTTCTCACTAACCGATTTTTTAACAGTGATGGATTTAGATCCGTTTGAACCGCAAGAAGTTAAAAATATTGCAAAAGCGAAAAACAAATAAAGATTTTTAATTATACAACTATGCATAAACACCTCCTAATAATGAATATATTTTAAGATCTTTTAAATAAAAATTCAATTTCTTTTCTTTTAATAAAAAGAAAAGATAAAGAGCATATGCTATGTTAGATAAATTGATCACTAATATACTTAAATATTTATACTTTTCAGTATAATATCTCCTTCTTTTACACCGATATCATTGGCAATAACCCAGCATTTAATCTTCAACAGGAAAAATATAGGACGCTTTTCTTCGGATAATCCCTCGTAATTTCCCTGCCCTTTACTTATTATAAATTTTGAATTTTTATATAGGTTTATAAATTCATCATTACATGTTTTAATTACTGTTCC
>CBDVEF010000008.1:0-14036 GCA_965372935.1 uncultured bacterium
TCATAGCTTCTAAATTTTGATGTAAGTTGAACAATTAGATTGAAAGGACCATCCTGATTATCGCTTCTTAAAATTTTATAGAAATTTACTGATTTATAATCAGCTACTTCCCATGATAATCCAATATCTTGACCGGCATCATTGGGAATGTCTTCTCCTTTGAAATTATTAATTGGGTTTGTTTTAACTAAAAACAGTGTTGTGTCAGAAAAAGTTCCTTGAATATCATTTGGTGCAATCTTTTCATCTCCAAAAACAGATAGAGATAAAAACAACATAGCAATTAGAAATCCTACTCTAAATCTATCCATATAACCTCCATTTCTTTCTATAATAGAATATACAATAATTTAGAGCAAATAGTCAAGTAAAAATTCATATAATCTGGAAGATCGGTATGGACATACTAACCAGTTTAAGGATAGAGGAAAGTATTTAATCCATTCCTCTCTGTTGTAATTATTCCTGCCTCCCTTCTATTCCCTCTTAGATCCTGAAATAAATTCAGGATGACACATTCGTAATTTGTAATTCGTTTTTCTTTCCCTTCTCGGCTGGTGTCTGATGTCTGAAGTCTGATGTCTGAAGTCTGATGTCTATTATCTTTTATTTGTGAATTCGTGGTAGGTCTCCCCCTCCCTTCTGTTCCCTCCCACAATGGGGCGGGAAAGTTATAATTATCCCTTTCGTGTAATTAAAGCAAAAATATTTCAATTTTTCCCGCAACAAATCGTTACGAGATCCGTATCATATTAAAAGATAATTTAAGAAAGGAGATGATAAAATGAAAGGTAGATTCCAAACAATAGCAAAACTCAGAAACCAGTGTTCCACATTCAAACTATCAGGGAAAAGATTTAGAACATATCGCGGCTCAAAAATAGCATTTGTAAGATAAGTAACCTTTTCATAGACCTCAAAGAATAAAAGGGAGTAAATGCTCCCTTTTATTTTTCCTCAAATTGAAAATTTTTATTTTTAAGCATATTCATACATACATCGACTACTTCCGGATCATAGAGAATACCTTTATTATCTAATATTTCCTTATATGCTTCTTCCCTTCCACACGCAGGGCGGTATGGACGATGTGTTATCATAGCTTCAACAACATCTGCAACCGCCAATATCTTAGCTTCGAAACAAATTTCATCCTCCTTAAGTCCCTCGGGATAACCGGAACCATCCAATCGCTCATGATGTTGCAAAATAATCTCTGCAACATTCCATGGAAATTCAATTCCTTTTAATATCTCATACCCTGTCCTCGGATGTTCCTTTATCAAATTAAATTCATTAGCAGTCAGATTGCCGGGTCTACTCAAAATCTCACCGGGGATAATAATCTTTCCAATATCATGTAACAACGAAGCAATTCTTATTCCTTCGATCCGATCATCATCAAAACCCATTTCCCTTGCAATCGCCTCAGTAAGAACAGTTACATTCTGCTGATGACCATAAGTATAAGGATCTCTTTTCTCAACTGCAGAAGCTAAAGCATTGACAACCTCATCAAATGTTTTTTGCTGTAGTTTAAGATTATATTGTAATTGCTCTTCAACCTTCATTCGCTCTATTATCTCTTTTCTCAGCTGATCGACAACCTTTTTAAATTCTAATACTTTTCTATCTATTTTTTTCTGTAAAACTGCCCTGACATCCTCCATTTCTCTCTCAATGTTCTTTCTCTCACTTATTTCTCTAATAATACCAATTATTCCCAGGAAATTCCCGGAATCATCTTTAAGAATTTTTTCGTGATCTTCCATCCAATAAATGTTTTTCTTGCGATCCATTATTTTAACAACAACTGTTAATTCTGTTTTATCATTATGATTTGATTTGTATATTTCATCTACTTTTTCTCTATCCGATTCCATAATATAATTTGTAATTTTTGTATTGATCATATCCTTCTGTTCAATCCCAAAGGCAGATACATTGGAGCTTATAAATGTAATAATCCCCTTATTATTTGTAGAATATAATATATCGTTTGCATTATTTACAAGTATTTGGTACCTTCTGACATTTCGTTTAGCATTTTCTAATTTTATTTTATACTGGTCAATCATAATTTCCAGTTCATCGATTCTTCTTGTTTTTTCTGATAATTCGTTATAAAGTTTTTTCTCTTTTTCCTTTTTCTTCAATCTTATATCCTCAACTTAAATCCTCTTTTTCATTAAAATTATATATCAATTTTAAAATAAGTCAATAGTCGATTGAATAAGGGTAGCATCTCTACAATTCACATTGCATAAACATCAGGAATAAGAAAGAGAGATCAACCACGAATAACCACTGAAAAGGAAGAGATCCACTGATAGGAAGATTAACCAAGGAAAGGAGAATATAAATAGAAAGGGAGTACTTCTTAACTTTCCCTCCACAGGTGGGAGGGAACAGAAGGGAGAGGGAACCACTGAAGGTAAGAAGAAACACGGAAGGGAATAATCAAAATTCACAAATGCAAGCACTGTCCCCAATATCGTGCTAACAATTTCCACTAGCGATTTGCATTCCCGTTAGCACCCTCACCTCAATCCTCTCCCATAAAGGGCGAGGAAGTAATATTATATTCATTAGTGTTTTTCGATTTACGCTCTATCTGGCGTTGTCATTCCTGCATCCCCTCTTTATCATTCCTGCGAAAAAGGAATCTATCTTTAACCAAACTTTATTTCACCAATTTTAGATAGTGCCCAATCCATTCCCGTTGGCGTTGCCATTCTCGTTATGCATATATCTTTCCCGATCCTTTTCTACTACTGAAAGTAATTGACTTTCAATGCATATTATATTATAGTACTCAAATAAAACGGAGGTTTGATGAAGAAAATTTACATAATTGTAGGAACTCGCCCTAATTTCGTTAAAGTTGCACCTCTTATGATCCAATTGAAAAATAATAAGAAATATCAAACAGTTCTTATACATTCGGGACAACATTATGATTACTATATGTCAAAAGTATTTTTTGATGAACTTAATATTAATCCACCTGATCATTATCTTGGTATCGGTTCCGGTTCACAGGGTTATCAAACTGCTGAAATTATGAAATCACTTGAAGCTATACTTATGGAAAACAGACCTGATTTATTGATCGTTGTAGGTGATGTTAATACTACTATGGCAGCTTCGATTGTAGCTGCAAAGCTGTATATTAAGATAGCACATATCGAATCGGGATTAAGAAGTAATGATAGAAAGATGCCTGAAGAAATTAACAGAATTATTACAGACAGCATATCCGATTATCTTTTTACACACTCGCGGGGAGCGGATAAAAACCTTATATCGGAAGGTATTTCAAAAGATAAAATATTTTTTGTTGGAAATATAATGATAGATACAATTGTAAATAATCTGGAAAAAATACAATCAAGAGAGAAATATAAGGAATTTAATCTTAATAGGAAGGATTTCATTCTTCTTACTATGCATAGACCCTCAAATGTTGATAATGAAGAGGTATTCAGATCAATTACAACAGCTCTTGAGGAAATAGCAAAAAATATAAAGATCGTTTTTCCCATACATCCAAGAACCGTCAAGATGGCTAAGGAATTAAATATAAAACTGAATAAAATTAAAAACTTGAAAATTATTGAACCTCTCAGTTATATTGATCTTTTGTCAATGGAAAATGATTCGAAATGTATTATTACAGATTCGGGAGGTATACAAGAAGAATCAACTTTCTTGAATATTCCTTGTTTTACGATTAGAGATAATACGGAAAGACCGATTACCATTGATGTAGGAAGTAGTATTCTTGTAGGAACAAAAACCAAAGATATAGTTTCAAATGTTATAGATTGTTTGAATGGAAATTGTAAACAGGGAAATATCCCCGAGCTATGGGATGGTAATACATCCGGAAGAATTATTGAAATAATAAATCATGAGATATAGAATTTTTATTTTACTCTTTCTTCTTTTAATTCCACTTAGTCTAAGTGCTTTTACATTATCAGGTGGATTAAATTACACCCCTTTTTATAGTTTTGGTAATAACTTTTATATGGAAATACCCATTGCCAATAGAATTGGCATCATTCCCGCCTTTGTAAAATCTGAAATACATAAAACCTCTACGGAGTACTATGCTTATTCCGGTTATTCTATAGGTATAGATTATGATATTCCTCTTGATTATCTTCATAAGTCAATACTTTCGAAAATAGATTATATGTTTTTCTCATACATTTCATTAGGTATCGGTATGATAAGACTCTATTGTCAAAATGAGTATTCAGATTCAACACACTACGAATATCAAAGATTCTTTAATTCATTATATATCATTCAAAGAAATGGTATCGATCTAAATTCTGTAATATCCATTGAAAATGTTAATTATATTACTGTTTTTAAGGATGTTGATTTTAACATTATCTATTCCCCTTCAATAAATATATCAATAACATTTTAATTTTACAGAAAAGGACAAGCATTGCTTATCCTTTTCTATTTTTAAATCCGGCAGCGACCTACTCTCCCACAACGTTGCCAATGCAGTACCATCGGTTATGCAATGCTTAACTACTGAGTTCGGGATGGGATCAGGTGTTTCCACTGCATACTAGCTACCAGAATATAATCTATAATTACATTGAATGAAGAGAGATATTTTATATGATCAAGCCTCTCGATCTATTAGTACTGCTCGGCTTAACATATTGCTATGCTTATACCTGCAGCCTATCAACCTCATAATCTCTGAGGAATCTTAAGAGCACTAGGCTCGGGATACATAATCTTGGAATGGGCTTCCCACTTAGATGCTTTCAGCGGTTATCCCTTCCGAACGCAGCTACCCAGCTATGCCACTGGCGTGACAACTGGTGCACTGGAGGTTCGTCCATTCCGGTCCTCTCGTACTAGGAACAGCTTTCCTCAAGTATCCTGCGCCCACGGCGGATAGAGACCGAACTGTCTCACGACGTTCTGAACCCAGCTCGCGTGCCGCTTTAATGGGCGAACAGACCAACCCTTGGGACCTTCTCCAGCCCCAGGATGCGACGAGCCGACATCGAGGTGCCGAACCTTGCCGTCGATATGAACTCTTGGGCAAGACCAGCCTGTTATCCCCGGAGTACCTTTTATCCGTTGAGTGATGGCCCTTCCATACGGAACCACCAGATCACTAAGACCTGCTTTCGCATCTGCTCGAGCCGTCGCTCTCACAGTTAAGCTCCCTTATGCCTTTACACTCTTCGCGTGATTGCCGACCACGCTGAGGGAACCTTTGTGCACCTCCGTTACATTTTTGGAGGTGACCGCCCCAGTCAAACTGCCCACCAGACATTGTCCTCTATCCGGTTTCACGGATATGAGTTAGGATCCCAACAATATAAGGGTGGTATTTCAAGGTTGGCTCCACAAAAACTAGCGTTTCTGCTTCAAAGCCTCCCACCTATCCTACACATACATTGCCAAGACTCAGTATCAAGTTACAGTAAAGGTTCACGGGGTCTTTTTGTCCAGCCGCGGGTAGGCGGCATCTTCACCGCCACTTCAACTTCACCGGGCTCCTCGTTGAGACAGCGTTCCAGTCGTTACACCATTCGTGCAGGTCAGAACTTACCTGACAAGGAATTTCGCTACCTTAGGACCGTTATAGTTACGGCCGCCGTTTACCGGGGCTTCGGTTCAGAGCTTCACATCCGAAGATGTTAACCCATCCCCTTAACCTTCCGGCACCGGGCAGGTGTCAGTCCCTATACATCGTCTTTCGACTTAGCAGAGACATGTGTTTTTGGTAAACAGTCGCTGGAACCATTTCACTGCGCCCGCATAAGGCTCCACTAGTAAAAACTTCACCAAATGCGGGACCCCTTCTCCCGAAGTTACGGGGTTAAATTGCCGAGTTCCTTAACGAGGAATCACCCGAGCACCTGAGGCTATTCGCCTCGTCTACCTGTGTCGGTTTGCGGTACGGGCACCATAAATACTCCTTAGAGGTTTTTCTTGTCAGCATGGGATCAGTCACTTTATTCCGCAAGCGGATCGACATCACTTCTCAGTGTTAAAAAGGTCCTGGATTTTCCTGGGACCTCCACCTACAAGCTTGAATCAGCTATTCCAACAGCTGACTGACTTACCCTTCTGAGTCACCCCATCGTAATAACGCATTTATGGTGGTACAGGAATATTAACCTGTTGTCCATCGACTACGCCTTTCGGCCTCGCCTTAGGCCCGACTAACCCTGAGCGGATTAACCTTGCTCAGGAAACCTTAGACTTACGGTGGAAATGTTTCTCACACTTCTTATCGCTACTAATACCGGCATACTCTTTTCCAGCAGGTCCACCCATTCTTACAAATGAACTTCTGCCCCACTGGAATGCTCCCCTACCAACATACATAGTATGTTCCATAGTTTCGGTTGTAAGCTTGAGCCCCGAGAATTGTCGGCGCAAAATCACTCGACCAGTGAGCTATTACGCGTTCTTTAAAGGATGGCTGCTTCTAAGCCAACCTCCTGGCTGTTTGGGCAATTTCACTTCCTTTACCACTTAGCTTACATTAGGGACCTTAACTGATGGTCTGGGTTGTTTCCCTTTTGGCAATGGCGCTTATCCGTCACTGCCTGACTCCCGGACTTTGAGTAATGGTATTCGGAGTTTGATTGGATTTGGTAAGTCTTTAGACACCCGCATCCATTCAGTGCTCTACCTCCATTACTAACCATCCGAGGCTAGCCCTAAAGCTATTTCGGGGAGAACCAGCTATCACCGAGTTTGATTAGCCTTTCACTCCGATCCACAGCTCATCTAAGGACTTTTCAACGTCCACTAGTTCGAACCTCCACGAAGTGTTACCTTCGCTTCATTCTGGCCATGGATAGATCACTCGGTTTCGGGTCTACTACATGCAACTAAACGCCCTATTCAGACTCGCTTTCGCTACGGCTCCTTAGCTTAGCTAATTAACCTTGCTACATACAGTAACTCGCCGGTTCATTAATCAAAAGGCACACAGTCGAGGTAATTAAAAAACCGAAGTTTCGTAACCCCTCTTCTATTGATTGTAGACATACAGTTTCAGTTCTATTTCACTCCCCGTTAGGGGTGCTTTTCACCTTTCCCTCACGGTACTTGTTCACTATCGGTCATAGGTTAGTATTTAGCCTTAGGAGATGGTCCTCCCAGATTCCCGCAGAATTCCACGTGCTCCGCGGTACTTGGGTAGCAGCAAAAAAGATCTTACCTTTTCGCATACGGGGCTTTCACCCTTTATAGCTAAGCTTTCAAGCTTATTCTGCTAAAATAAGATTTTGTAACTTTTCGTTCTCCTCCGCACTGAGAACAATGCTGCCCCCGCAACCCCAATTATGCAAAACGTGCGAGTTTTAACACATAATCTGGTTTAGGCTATTTCCCGTTCGCTCACCACTACTTGGGAAATCACATTTTGTTTTCTCTTCCTCCGGGTACTTAGATGTTTCAGTTCTCCGGGTTTGCCTTACTGAACTATGTATTCATTCAGCAATGATAAAGCATTACCTCTACCGGGTTTCCCCATTCGGAAATCTTTGGGTCTACGCCAGCTTAACGGCTCACCAAAGCTTATCGCAGCTAGCCACGTCCTTCATCGCCTACCTATGCCAAGGCATCCACTGTATGCCCTTAGTAGCTTGATCATTTATCCTCTTCATTCTATGTAATTTTCAAAGAACATTAATAAAAACGATTTAACTTATATCAAATATTTTCCGATTTGTCAAGAGCTATTTTATATAATTTCTCATAAGTATTAATATATAATAATACCCCTCTTTTTTATAAAAGTCAATAAGATAAATAAACAAAACGGTAGATATGTATAGACATACTTACCACTTTAATGAGAGAGGAAAGGATTTAATCCATTCCTCTCTGTTCTAATTATTCCTGCCTCCCTTCTGTTCCCTCCCACCTGTGGAGGGAAAGTTGAAGGATATTTCCTCTTTGGTGTAATTCGTTTTTATTTCTTTCCCTTTTCGGCTGAAGTCTGATGTCTGGCGTCTGATGTCCATTTCTTATTTATTCGTGAATTCGTGGTTGATCTCCCTCCCGTGGTTTCTCCCTCTCTAATGTTTATTATTCGTATTTATATCCATATTCATTTAATTTACCTTCACATTCCGTTAATGTTCCATAACACTCTATTTTACCTTTATTTATAACAGCAACCTTATCAACTATCGGATAAAGAAATTTAATGTCGTGACTTATAATAAGAAATATTTTTCCTGTTTTCTTTAATTTTAATAATGTGTTACATATAATCAGCTTGCTAAACTCGGATAAACTAATGTCAGGTTCATCCAATAAAATAAGGTCAGGACCAAGTGCCAATGACGATGCAATAGAAACCTTTCTTTTCTCCCCATAGGATAATAAAAATGGATTTCTAAAAGCAAATTTATCATAATCAAGCCCCACTAATGCCATAATATTCTTAACCTTAAATTCGATATCTCCTGCATTAACATTTCTCCCCCAGAAAGCAATTTCATCAAAAACAGTTTCACAGAATATATTTCTTTCAGGAAATTGAAATATATATGCAAAATCATTTGAATCCCTCTCTACGACACCTTCATCAGGTTTCTGTATAGCAGCAATAATATCCATTAAGGTTGATTTCCCCGAACCATTTGGTCCTATTACCCCTAAAGCTTCTCCCGCTTTTACCATGAGATTAATATTATCAAGTGTTTTTTCTTTTTCATAGGAGAATGAAAGATTCTCAATTTTTATTTTATTTTTTCTACAAATGCTTTTACATTCATTCAATCCCTCTCCATTTGAACAAGCTTCAGGAGTATATTTACATTCGCTTTGTAATTTATCCTTTATTATATTGATTCTCTCTTGAAATAAAACGGATTTTTTAAATGATTCAACATCACCGTCAAACGATATTATCTGATTTTCTATATAAATTACTCTATTAAAATCATTCATTACACTGCTTTTTTGCGACACCTCTATAACGGTAATCTTATCGGAAAGCATCCTAATCATATCCCTTATAGACAATTCATATAAAGGGTCAATGTGAGTAAATGGTTCATCCAATACAAGAAATTCCGGTTCATAAGCCATAACACAGGCAATGGCGAGTTTTTGTTTCTCTCCTCCGGACAATGTATTTATTAATCTGTCTGAGATAGTATTTAATTCAAATGCGTTAATTATATCGTCAGGCGATTTAAACCATTTTCTCTCTTTTGTTATATACTTATATGTTAATTTAATCTCATCAATTACTTTATATCTTATAAATTGATTGTCAGGATTTTGAAAAAGTATTCCAACCTTTGGAATCTTCCTTCTTCTCCACTCGCTTATATCAATGCCATTTATCCTTATAGTACCTGTTTCCGGGGCAAGGATCCCTGCAATAAGATTACAGAGAGTCGTTTTTCCACATCCATTATCGCCTAAAATAAGAATATTTTCATTTTTATATATTTTGAGGTTAAGATTACTAAAAATTTTTCTATCATTATAGACAAATGATATACCATCAATTTCTATCATACGCATCCAGTTCCTTTATGACATCACTATATTCCTCAAGTCTGTTAATTTTATCCTTTAGTTTCTTTGCTCCTGGCAACCCTTTAAGATACCACCCGATATGCTTTCTCATTAAAATTACACCATAATCACCAAAAGTTTCAAGCATAAATTTATAGTGCCTCCTAATCGTTTTAAATAATTCTTCCTTATTTACTTTATTATATTTACCACTTCCTTTTAAATCTTTTATATAATTAAAAATAAAGGGATTACCTAAAGTTCCTCTTCCAATCATAATATGAGATTCGGGAAATTTATCCATAATTTCAACAGCTTTATCGGGGGTATTTATATCACCACTTATAATATACTGCATATCCTTATCATTGTTAAAATATTTAATCCATGATAAATTAGATTCCCCTTTAAATCCTTGTTTTACTGTTCTTCCATGAATAGTAATAATCCTTACACCACTGCTTTTTACAGCATCTACAATCTCATCAATATTATTTTCACTATATCCAATTCTCACCTTGCAACTTATAGGTATATTGCTAACACTTTTTACTGAATTCAAGATTATTTCAAGCTTTTTTAAATCCTTAAGCAAAGCTCCTCCCGAGCCACTTCTGATTACTTTTTTAGCCGGACATCCTGCATTTATATCAATGAATTTTGCATTAAGGTTTGATTCACAAACAATTTCAACAGCTCTTTGCATAATTGCCATATCATTTCCGAACAATTGAATACCTGTATTTTTTTCCTTCTCATCAATTCTCATCAGTGAATATGTTTTTTTTGAACCTTCTATAAGTCCCCTTGCATTTATCATCTCGGTTACAGCAATATCTGCTCCAAAATCATATGAAATTTTTCTAAATGGAATATCTGAAATTCCCGCCATTGGAGCTAAAATTAAATTTTGTTTTTTATCGAGAAACATTTTATTTATGAGCCAAGAATATAATTTACCGGATCAATAGCTTTACTTAAAATTCTTACCTCATAATGTAGGTGAGAACCCGTTGATATGCCACTACTACCCATAAGACCGATAATCTGCCCCTTCCTTACAAATTGTCCCTCTTTCACCAGAATACTATTGAGATGTCCATATCTGGTTTCATACCCGTATCCATGATTAATCTTAATAAATTTACCATATCCAAAATAATTTCCACTTGATGCAAGTGAAATAATACCATCAGCAGTAGATCTTACAGGTGTTTTTAACTTATTAGCAATATCAACCCCTTTATGAAATTCTTTTTTAAGCAAAATCGGATGCATTCTCCAACCAAAACCTGATGAAATTCTCCCGGCTGCAGGTAAAATCGATGGTGTTCTATTAATAACATCTCTTCTTAATGAAAGGGAGTTCTTGATTTTAACTATCGATGAATCATCGAATTCCAATTTTCTTTCTAACTTAGATAACTTATACTGAACATCTGAAACAATTTCACCTGATTTTGAATCTCTTATATTATTCTCAATTTGTCCCGGATATATAGGACCTCCAACACCCATCTCTCTAACATCATCTGGTACATCCTTCAATTCGCTTACTATTCTACAAGCTTTATCGAGTGTATCAATAAATAAAGCAGTTGAAAGAAGATTATCAGCTTTATTTTCAATCATTTTTATTGATAGTATAATGTTCTCTTTTTCTCTCGTAAGATTGTTGTATTCTTTAATATGAATATTATTAAATATAGATAGTGCCATTGCAGAAATAAATAACAGTGCAAATATTGCGCCAATTATTAAATAGATTTTTAAATGCTTTTTACCTATTGTGAAAGTAAAATACTCACCAAATAAACCACTCTCTTGAATACGAATTGTCCAGAACTTATCATTGTAATTTATCATATCTATTAATTTATACTTTTTTTTTATTTGTTTGTCAATAGTTATTTTTGGAATACAACAAAATATGTACATACATCATACAATAATTCGAAGATAATATTACAGAAATTGATATGACAACTTGCAATATAGATCAACATAATGTATATTGATCAAATTATTATATATAGAAATACAACATCTTGTGTTTAATGATTAAATGAAAATGCACATTATTGCACATATGCAATAATGTAATGTTATAGAATATAAAATTGGAATATTTATAAAGATTGACAAAAGAAGAACTATATGTATAATCCATTTTACTATGATTATAAGAAATTTTTTATCTGCACTCTTTTTATCTTTTTTATTCTATAATAACATTGAGTGTATACAATTCCCTTTACCTCAGGATACGACAAATAATATACAATTTGTTACTGTATCAGCTGTCGGGGACATAATGATGGGTTCGGATTTCCCTGATCCTATTCTCCCCCCCTCATCAGGGAAATATCTTTTTGATAATGTTAAGGAACATTTTAATACAGATATTGTTTTTGGCAATCTCGAAGGGCCATTCTGTATAGGGGGGTATACAAATAAAAATATAGAAAGCGGA
Source organism: uncultured bacterium (assembly GCA_965372935.1). Taxonomy (GTDB): domain Bacteria; phylum Hydrothermota; class 32-111; order QNBC01; family QNBC01; genus JAGLYS01. The sequence goes on from CBDVEF010000008.1 coordinate 12,020, forward strand.
AGGGCATATGCATTTAGAACTCCTCCGAAATATGCTAATAATCTTGCTAAGGCAGGTTTTAATTGTCTTAGTCTTGCAAACAATCATATTATGGATTTCGGGATAAAGGGGGTAAGGACAACATTAAATATACTTGATAGTCTCAAAATCAAGCATTCAGGACATACAGGTGATATTGCAAGATTTAATATAAGTGGATTAAAAGTAGGATTGATTGCATTTTCAACATATAAAAGTACATATAATATATTAGAAGAAAGTATAGCTTATTCAACTATTCGTTCATTAAGTGATAGCTTCGATATTCTCATTGTTTCCATGCATGCAGGTGCAGAAGGGATAAAAGCACTTCACACAAAAAACAGATTTGAATATTTTTATGGAGAAGCAAGGGGGAATGTTGTAAAATTTGCACACAGGGCAATTGAAAATGGGGCAGATCTTATATTAGGACATGGACCACACGTTCCAAGAGCAATGGAAATCTACAAAGATAGACTTATCGCTTACAGTTTGGGTAATTTTTGCCCTTATGGTAGATTTAGTCTCAGAAAAGTAGCAAGTAAAAGCTTTATATTAAAAGTAAAATTAAATAGTGATGGTTCATTTAATTCAGGAAATATCATTCCAATAGATATAAGAAAACCTGGGATTCCCTATATTGATACTACAATATATATCATAAAACTTATTCAAGAATTATCAAAGGATGATTTTAATGGAAATCAACTGAGAATTGACAATGATGGAAATATCTTTCAAAATAGATCAGAAATATGATAGTATAGCCAATATAATATCATAAAATAACCATTTCAAATTGGAGAACCTATAATAACCTTCTCTTACCTGAAATTAAAACAGAAACTAAAACTACATTAATTACTGTATTAGACTAATTTGCTTTTATACTATATTATTACTCATTGATTTTTATACTGTTATATTGTAATATGATTTCAGATGATATTGTATAAATAAAGGATATTTATGAAATTAAATAAGATCCCTTTCTTTCTAATAGTGATAATAGTATATATACTTATATTGAATAGACTTTTCAATTTTAATATCTCCACTATAACTCTTATATTCTCCCTTATTCTAATATTTTCAGCTATTACTTATCCTTTATATTTATATTTAAGTGAGAAAAGTGATAGCATCAAGATTTACCTCTCTCTCGTTCTTTCCGAAGCTTTACTAATAGCTATACAAATAACAGGAGGCGTTCATTCGCCTTTTATAGGATTTCTATACCTTTTTATATTCCTATTGGGGGCAAATACAGAACTATATACACTGTTGTTATCAATAATTACTATTAATTTTATATTGATTCTAAATTCAAAAGGAGATTACTCGGTATCTTTAGCAACACTTATAATAAGTTTCGCAATAGGTTATATCAGTCATAAGAAAGAATATATAATTGATACAATGAAAACCCAACTAAATTCGATAGAAACTCATCATTTTATCTCCCCGGAGAGTACAGACCTGGAGGAAAAAGCAAATACTATTTTCAGTGGGGGAAATGACCAATATTCATACTATAGAGGGCAAACAATAGATTCACTAACAGATTTAATATTTAAAATATTCAATCCTTTTACTTCGGCAATTTTTCTATATAGTGAAAGAAATGAATCATTGAGTCTTATTTCTTACAAATCCAGCTCTAAAAATATCAATCGTAACATATTAATTACACGGGAAGCAAATTTAATATACTGGGTTTGTAAATATAAAAGAGACATATTGAATAATGAATTTACTCTCCCCTCATCTTCTCTTGAATATTACAGCAAGGATGAACCGCTCAGATCCTTTATGGCGATGCAGATTATGTTTGAGAATAAGGTTATAGGTGTATTGGTGGTTGATTCATTAGAAGAAAATGCTTTTACATGGGAAGATAAAGAGAAACTCAAATTGATTACAATACAGGTAGCTATATGTATTCATTTAATAAATGATATACAAATGGCGATATTTATAAAGGTGAATATGAGGG